>JBEQBT010000056.1:0-15362 GCA_041639705.1 Clostridiaceae bacterium
ATTTACTTCCAAATATTATTGCTACCTTCATAATAATACCTCCTGAAATAGTGTTGATATTAATTCATAGTTTATAAAGAATGTGTCTCATGCAAAAGTGTTATCTGATGTGGCTGTCATCCTGAGGGTAGGGTCGGATATTCCCTATGGTGCGTATAAGATCCTTCACTTCGTTCAGGATGACATTGACACTTGCAGCGACTTCCATAGCATGACAGATGCCATACGATACATTTCCACTCTATTATGCATTATTTAAAATACCTAACTCCTGCTTCAAATATTTTTTGATTCTTATTTCCAGAAATGTTCTTTGCAATATCCTGGCCAATTCTTTCTGAATGCCCCATCTTTCCAAATACCCTTCCATCAGGACTTGTAATTCCTTCAATTGCATAATCTGAACCATTTGGATTATATGGCATTTGCATAGATGCATTTCCAAAATCATCAACATATTGTGTTGCTATCTGTCCATTAATCAAAAGATGTTTTATTACTTCTTCACTTGCTGCAAATCTTCCTTCTCCGTGGGACATTGCAATAGTATGAATGTCTCCTGTTTCAACACTTCTAAGCCATGGTGACAATGTTGATGACACCCTTGTTCTTACCATTCTTGATATATGTCTGCCGATTTTATTATAGGTGAGAGTAGGACATTTCTCATCTATATCTCTTATTTCCCCATATGGTACAAGCCCAAGCTTTATAAGAGCTTGAAATCCATTGCATATTCCAAGTATAAGACCATCCCTGGATTCCAATAAATCTGTTACAGCCTCTTTTATTCTTGGATTTCTAAAAACTGCAGCAATAAACTTACCTGATCCATCTGGTTCATCACCTGCGCTAAACCCTCCTGGTAAAGCTATTATTTGAGAGTTATTTATTTTCTCTGCCATTATATTTATTGACTCTCCAATATCATAGGATGATAGATTATTAAATATCATAATATGAGGTTCTGCTCCTGCTCTTTCAAATGCTCTTGCTGTATCATATTCACAGTTTGTTCCAGGAAATGTAGGTATAAGTACCCTTGGCTTTGCAAATCTTATAGAAGGTTTAGAATTATTTCTGACTTCATAATCTACATATTCAACCTTTGTATTTTCCACTATAGCCTTTGTGGGGAATACCTTTTCCAATGGCATTTGCCACTTTCTAAGAGCTTCCTCAATATTAATAATAATTTCATTTATTTTTATAAATGGTTTTTCTTGAGTTTTTCCTATAATCTCATATTCAATTCCTTAAAGTTCATCCTCAATTTTAATTGACCCAGGTATTTCTAATATTAGGGAGCCAAGTTCTGGGGTAAACAACCTGGACTCATTTAAAGTTATTACAGCACCTATTTTGTTTCCGAAGCACATGGTTGAAATCACCTCTGCAATTCCTCCACCCTTTACTGCTGCTGCTGCTAGAACCTTACCATCTTGAATTAGCTCTCCAACTTTTTCATAGTTTCTATTTAACTTATCAAAATTAGGCATATCTGCTGAATTTCTTTTTACTGGTACAAATAATATACTGCTTCCTGCCCTCTTAAATTCTGGAGAAATTATCCTATCTGCTTTTCCAGTGCTAACTGCAAATGCAACAAGGGTAGGTGGGACATCAATGTCTTTAAAGGTTCCTGACATACTGTCTTTCCCACCTATTGCAGGAATTTTAAGCATTTTTTGTGCATATAATGCTCCTAGTAATGCGCTAAATGGCTTTCCCCATCTTTTTGGATCACATCCTGGTTTTTCAAAGTATTCTTGAAGAGTAAGTCTTGTTTTTTTAAAATCTCCACCCATAGCTACAGTCTTTCCAACAGCTTCAATTATTGAATAAACTCCTCCATGAAATGGACTCCATTTTGCAAGCTTAGGTTCATATCCAAATGTCATTGTTGTTGAGGTGTTTGTATTTCCATTTAAAACTGGAATCTTTGCAGCCATACCTTCAGCAGGAGTAGTCTGATACTTTCCTCCATATGGAAGAAGCACTGAAGCAGCCCCAATCGTACTATCAAATCTTTCAACAAGACCTCTCTGACTGCATATATTTATGTCTTCAAGGTTCTTGAACCATTTTTCTTTAATGTTTTTTCCATCAATTTGATTTATTTTGAAATATGAATTTTCAGCTGGTGAAGCTACATTCACATCTGTTATCTGTTTTACTCCGTTGGTATTTAAAAAATCTCTGCTAATATCAACAATTGTATTTCCTCTCCATTTCATCCTAAGACGATTATTTGATGTTACATGGGCAACCACTGTTGCCTCAAGGTTTTCATCAAGTGAAAATCCTATAAACTTATCTACATTTTCCTTTGAAACAATAACAGCCATTCTTTCCTGGGATTCAGATATGGCAAGCTCAGTTCCATCAAGTCCTTCATATTTTTTAGGTACAAGATCAAGATTAATTTCTAATCCTTCAGTCAATTCTCCAATTGCAACAGAAACTCCACCTGCTCCAAAGTCATTACATCTCTTTATAAGCTTAGCTGCCTCTGGCTTTCTAAAAAGTCTTTGTATTTTTCTTTCTGTAGGAGGGTTACCCTTTTGCACCTCAGCTCCGCAGATAAAAATTGATTCTTCAGTATGTTCCTTAGATGAACCTGTTGCGCCGCCACATCCATCACGCCCAGTTCTTCCTCCAACTAGTATAATTACATCCCCAGGGGTTGGTATCTCCCTTATTACATTTGACCTTGGTGCTGCAGCTATAACAGCCCCAACTTCCATTCTTTTTGCAACAAAACCCTCATCATATACTTCATGAACCTGTCCTGTTGCAATTCCAATCTGATTTCCATAGGAGCTATACCCTTTGGCTGCCCCGGTTGTAATCTTAATTTGTGGTAGTTTTCCATGAAGGGTATCTTCAATTTTAGTTCTAGGATCTGCGCTGCCGGTAACTCTCATTGCCTGGTATACATAGGCTCTTCCAGAAAGAGGATCTCTTATTGCACCTCCAAGGCAGGTTGCAGCACCTCCATAGGGTTCTATTTCTGTTGGGTGGTTATGAGTTTCATTTTTAAACATAACAAGCCATTTTTCTAACTTTCCATCAACATCAACATCCACTTCAATGCTGCAGGCATTAATTTCTCCAGATACCTCCAAGTCATTAAGTAATCCTTTTTTTCTTAGATCCTTCATTCCAATAACTGCCATATCCATAAGACACATATCCCGAGAACTATTCCCATAAATAAAATCTCTTGAATTAATATATTCCCTATATGCTTCT
Source organism: Clostridiaceae bacterium (assembly GCA_041639705.1). Classification (GTDB taxonomy): domain Bacteria; phylum Bacillota; class Clostridia; order Clostridiales; family Caloramatoraceae; genus JARDZI01. The sequence continues at coordinate 3,256 of JBEQBT010000056.1, forward strand.
TCAATTGGCTCTGAATAAACTCCCTTTTCAATCTGTACATTTTCAATTTTAGTTTCAAATGTAGTATGACGGCAGTGATCAGACCAATATGTGTCAATTACCTTTATTTCAGTTATAGATGGATCTCTTTTTTCAGTGTTTTTAAAGTATTCTTGGCAAAACTTCAAATCCTCATAATTCATGGCAAAACCATTCTCATTCATGAATTCTCTGAGCTCTACATCTGTCATAGTTATAAAACCTTCTATTATTTTCACATTACTAGGATTCTCAATATTCATTTGCAGCTTATCTGGTTTTTCAAGAGATGCTTCCCTTGAATCTACTGGATTTATACAATAACCCTTTATTCTTTCAAATTCACCATCACTTATATTTCCACTTAAAATGATTACCTTTGCAGTGTGAATTTCTGGTTTATTATTTCCTGATAATATCTGAATACACTGTGCGGCAGAATCTGCTCTTTGATCAAATTGCCCTGGAAGATATTCTATTGCAAATACCCTATCACTGCTTTCACAAATAAACCTTTCCTCATATAAAAAGTCTACGGTGGGCTCAGAGAAAATTGTACCTAGTGCTCTTTTATAAACCTCTTCCTCAATTCCCTCTATATCATATCTATTAAGAACTCTGACACCTTTAATGAACCTTATTCTAAGATTATCAATAAGCTCTCTCATCAATTCCTGTGACTCTACATCAAAGCTGTTCTTCTTCTCAACAAAAACTCTCCTAACTCCTGTAATCATACATTACCTCCTTATCGCAATATAAAAATACCGTTCTGAAATTTGAGTAAATTCAGAACGGCTGCCTTGAGGAAGGCGTACCTAAAAAAGAGTAAAAATTACCCCTTATGAATTTACCCATAGTCGAAAGATTTACGGTCTTTCGGTAGAAACTTCTGAACCTTATTTTCAGTATTATATGGATACAAAATATTTTATATACAGATGATATCACAAGATTTATAATATAGTCAATATATTATAAATAATTTAACGATATATTTCATATATGTTCGTTTGTTATTATATTATTAATATTTATATCGCCTACCATTCCGAACATTAATCAAATGTAGCATTCTCCGCTTATTTGGGAACTTAATTTCATATTTGTGTGGTGATGCGTCGTAGTGGTGAACAGTGTTCACCACTACATTGAGAATAACGTGCACTGTAGTGGCCGATGCCCACATCGGCATGGTATTTTCGGCACATGGGATTCCCACAATTGATGTAGGTATCTCCTACCACGTTAATGACCTGTCGATGTGGGCATCGACCACTACGGTTCTATCACAGTTTAGTTTTAATAATGACGCATTATTTCTATACATTTCATCAACCCAAATATAATAGCCAAGCATATAATAAAAAGCCAAGTATGAGGCAAGTGACAATCTTTAATATGTCACTCACTACATACCTGGCTTTAAAAAGAAAATGCTGCCCTAAAGGGCAGCATTTAAATTACAAAATTGCATTTATTACATAGCTTAGTATGAATAATCCAGTTACAATGTACAGTATCATACTAACATCCTTAGCCTTCCTAGTAACTATTTTAGCTAGGCAGTAGAATATAAATCCTCCTGCAACACCTGTTGTGATGCTATAAGTAAAAGGCATAAGAGCTACTGTTAAAAATGCTGGAATTGCAATTGTAATATCATCCCATTCTATCTTTCCAAGACCATCAGCCATTAATACACCAACTAGTATTAAAGCTGGAGCTGTAGCAGCGGCTGGAACCATGCCAGCTATTGGTGCTATGAAAAGAGATAGTAAGAATAGTATTCCAACAGTTACTGCTGTAAGACCAGTTTTTCCGCCCTGTCCTATACCAGCTGCACTTTCAACATAGGTAGTAGTATTACTTGTACCAAGTAAAGCACCTATTGAAGTTGCTGTTGAATCTGCAAATAATGCTTTATCAAGCTTTGATGAGAAACCTTTTCCTGATCTTAAGGATTCTTCATCCTTTGCATCAAATATACCAGCTTTTCTTCCTGTTCCAAGGAAGGTACCAATTGTATCAAATGTATCTGTTAATGAGAAAGCGAATATTGTTGTGATTGCTATGAATATCTTTCCTGGATCAGCAAATAATCCTGCTATGTCCAGCTGAAAGAAGGTTGGTGAAAGACTCGGTATTTTAAAGCTTACTGTTGAAAGATCTGGTAAACTTGTAACATTAAATGGTAAAGCTACTATTGTTGTTGCTAATATACCAATAAGTATTGCACTCTTTACTTTAAGTACCATTAAAATTATTGTAATTACAAGTCCTATTAAAGCAACCTGTGCAATTGGATCTTGAAAGTTAACAATTGCTGGAATTACATCCTTGAAAACTCCACCTTTACCTAATGGCACTATTAGGTTTGGTTCTTCTGCTGTAAACTGAAGGAAATGTGCCTCTTTAACACCAATGTAAGCAATGAACATTCCGATACCACCACTAATTGCATATTGCAATGATACTGGTATTGCATCGATTATCATTTTTCTTATATTTGTTACAGTAATTAGAATATTAATAAGACCGCAAATAAATACCATTGCTAAAGCTTGTTGCCATGTAAAACCTAGTCCAAAAACTACTGTAAAAGTAAAGAAAGCATTTAACCCCATACCTGGTGCTACTGCAAAAGGTACGTTTGCTACTAAGCCCATTACAAAAGTACCAATGGTTGCTGCAAGAATTGTTGCTACAAATACAGCTCCACCATCCATACCCGTTTGAGAAAGAATGCTTGGGTTAACAAAAATTATGTAAGCCATTGTTAGGAAAGTAGTTAGACCTGCAAAAACTTCTGTTTTGACATTTGTACCATTTTCTTTCAATTTGAAAAATGAGTCTAAAAATGATTTCTTTGTCTGGTTTGATTGTTTGTTTTGCATTTTCCATCCTCCTTCAAAAAATAAATTTTCACCACCAATTACTATAGATAAATCAGTGAGCGAAAAGCAAAAAAAGCATTATAAGAAGAAGCAAAGTCATATACCATATCCCTCACTAGAATTACCCATAGTTGAAGAGTTTACGGCCCTTCAGTAGAAGCTCCCGAACCATATCTTCGGAATTATATGGATGGCTTGTCTTCAGTTTTTACACAATATAATATTAGCATTCCATTAAATAAAAGTCAATGTTCTATTTTAATCTTCGTATTTATATTTCGACATGATTCGATTGCTTCCCATGTTATATTTAGGGTTGTTCGACACAGTACGAACATTCGCATTCTGTTTTATGCTACATTATTGCATTATTCGACATTGTTTTCAATAGTGTTCTCAATTATACTCAATAAATCAGTAAGTTTTTCAATTAAAAGTCTGGTTTGTATTTTAAAATATTTTTAATTGGTTTGTATTAATAAGAGTTCCATCAAGATCAAATAAAACTGCTTCAATCAAAAAATCTCTCCTCCATCTAAAAGTAATGCTAAACATTAAAATTATTATATAATAATTCAATTCATTACATCAAGTGTGTCTGTCCAATAAAGTACATTAATACTCCTTGAGAAAACACTTTCCTCAGGAAAATCCCATACTTTTTCAGTTTTTCCTCCTTCAATGTTCATCTTATAAATGACCTGCATTTTTTCCAATTCATTTTCATTATTTATTTCATATGATGCATATATAAGAGATTTTCCGCTTGATGAAAAAGCTGCCAAATATCCATTTCCTATTAAAGTGATTGTATCTTGTTCTAAATCAGCTAACTTTACATTATATTTAGCCACCCCATTTAATGTTACATAAGCAATTTTTGACCCATCAGGTGACCATACCACACTTTCGCCAACAATTGCATCGTTTGTATCTATTTCTTGAATAGTATTATCTGATAAATTTAATATAAATAGATTGTAGTTTCTATATTTATCACTTAAAAACGCAATTCTGGTTCCATCTGGTGAAATAACAGGATTTACATCATTTGAATCTGATTTTATGAGTCTAGTCTCAGTGTTTTCCTTTATAGAATAATTATGAATCTGGAACTTGCTGCTATTCTGATCTGCTTTGGCATATATTATATTTTCATTGTCTATAAACGATATATGCTTTATGTCTCCAACCACATTTTTTATCCTTATTGGCTCATTCTCATTTACATTCATATAATATAGTCTCTGCTTATACTGCTCATTATAATTAGGGTCATATTTAGGATAAGCATAAAAAGCTATTATTGAACCATCGCTTGAAAAGGATGGCTTTTGGGTAAGCCTAAAGCTATCTATAAGTAAGGCAGACTTTTTTTCATTTGCATTTAATAGATATATGCCCTTTTCCTCCTCATTTTTTGAATAAAAAACTAATTTATTACCAAAACCACTGGCTTTATCGTAGTCTCCCTTATATAGTTGTATAAGTTTTTTTCCAGTTAAATTTATGCTTGATATTTCTTTTTCCTGACCATATCTTCCATAAACTATGTAACCAGAATTATCAATGTCGTCAAAACTTGCAGAAAATATATCCTTCCCTTGACCTTCAACATCATTATTTGAATTTTTATTACTCTTATTTTTGCATCCACTAAATAACATTAGAAAACAAATAAACAAGATTAGAATTTTTTTCATTAATATAACCTCCTATGAAATAATTACTTACTATTATTCCCATAGGAGGTTATATTAAAACATGTTCTTGTTAAGCAAATGTTCAGTCATTAGCAAAAGAAATATCTAATAATATAAATTGGTAAACTACTCCTTTGCTTAATATTAGTTCTGCAACATTATAAGCAGGATTACATTTAAGTATTAATAACTCAAAACTTAAACCATTGCTCTATATTTTTTTTCTCTACAGAAGAATTTTTATTCTTGAACTCATTTGTGTTAGGTATATATGAGTAATCATTTCCCCACTCTTTTATATTTTCAACAGTGCTTTTAATTGAATCAACAATATAATATATTTCTTCATCTGTCATTACAGGATGGGTAGATATTCTTGCCCATCCTGGCTTATGAGATAAATCTCCACTATCAATTAACCTTGTTATTTTATTTGATTGGTTCTTGCTTATATTCAGCAAGTAATGCCCATATGTTCCTGCACAAGAGCATCCACCTCTTATCTGAATTCCAAAACGATCACTTAATATTTTTATCAATAAATTATAATGAATATTATCAACATAGAAGGATAATATCCCTAAACGACTTGTAATATTATCTGCAAGAATATGTAGTCCTTTAATATCTCTTAATTGTGTAAATAGAATGTTTATAATCTCCTTTTCTCTATTAAGCATGTTTTCCACTTTCATTTTTTCTTTAAGCTCAATGCACAAAGCTGTTCTTATGGCTTGCAAAAATCCAGGAGTTCCTCCATCCTCTCTAGATTCTATATCAGAAATGTACTTGTATTCTCCCCAGGGGTTTGTCCAATTTACTGTTCCGCCTCCAGGGTCATCTGGAGTATTATTTGAATATAATTTTGAATCAAATATTAATACTCCTGAAGAACCAGGACCGCCTAAAAATTTATGTGGTGAAAAAAATATTCCATCAAGTTTTTCATTTGAATTGTCTGGATGCATATTTATATTTACATAGGGAGCAGATGCTGCAAAATCAATAAAACAAATTCCATCATGTTCATGCATTATTTTTGCCATTTCATGATATGGAGTTTCAATGCCAGTAACATTTGAGCATGCAGTGAATGCACCAATTTTATATTTTCGATATGAATATTTTTTCAATAACTTATCTAAATTTTCCAAATCAACTAATCCCTGCTCATTTGGTTCTACACATATCACATCAGAATAAGTTTCAAGCCATGAAATTTGATTTGAATGATGCTCCATATGTGTAATAAAAATTACAGGCTTCATTTCATTGGGAACATCAATGTAATTACGTAGTTTTTCACTTATTCTTAAACCTAAAATACGTTGAAGCTTATTAACAACTGATGTCACTCCAAAGCCAGCATTAATTATTGTATCACTTTTATAAGCATTAACATGTTTTTTTATTTTCTCACGTGCTAAATTGTATGACTTTGTCATCAACATTCCTGTCTCACTAGATTGAGAATGCGTATTACCAACAAATGGACCAAAAGTGTTTCTTATTTTATCTTCAATAGGACCATATAGTCTCCCACTTGCCGTCCAATCGCTATACACCATTTTCGTTTCACCATAGCAAGTATTAAAAGCTTGATTGTAGCCTATTGTGTTTTCTCTAAACTCTTTAAAATAGTCCTCTAACATTGTACTTTCACCCCCTTACAATATAATATAGCATAAACTATATATGAACTGTATTTAATTTTTCCTCTGACTTTTGAAGCATATTATTGCTAGTTATGAATGCGCTCTATTGGGGAAAGTCCAGGGGATAGGTAAAAGATTTGTAATTCTTTCTTACTCCCACTCTATTGTTGCAGGAGGTTTACTTGTAACGTCGTACACTACTCTATTAATCCCCTTTACCTCATTAACTATTCTAGATGAAATAGCTCCAAGTATTTCATAGGGTATCTTATACCAATCAGAAGTCATACCATCAATGCTTTCAACTGCTCGGATGACTATTGCATGGGCATAGGTTCTCTCATCTCCCATGACTCCTACACTTTTTATATTAGGAAGCACAGTAAAGTACTGCCATATGCTTTTATCAAGCCCAGCCTTTTTGACTTCATCCCTTAAAATATAATCAGTATCCCTTAATAGTTCAAGCTTATCCTCAGTTATTTCTCCAAGAATTCTAATAGCAAGACCAGGACCAGGAAATGGCTGCCTTGATACTATATATTCAGGAATGTCAAGCTTTCTTCCAACCTCCCTTACCTCATCCTTAAACAGTTCTCTAAGAGGTTCAATCAGCTTAAATTTCAAATCCTCAGGAAGTCCTCCAACATTATGGTGACTCTTAATTGTTGCAGAGCTTCCACTTCCACTCTCCACAACATCAGGATAGATAGTCCCTTGAACCAGGAATTCAGCTCCATCAAGCTTCCCTGCTTCCTCTTCAAATACCCTTATAAACTCTTCACCTATTATTTTTCTCTTTTTCTCTGGTTCTGAAACTCCCTTAAGTTTATTTAAAAATCTATCCCTTGCATCCACCATTATTAAGTTAATTTTGAACTTCTCATTAAATGTTTTATAAACCTCTTCTGCTTCCCCTTTTCTAAGTAGTCCATGGTCAACAAATATACATGTAAGCTGTTTTCCTATTGCCCTGTTGACTAGTATTGCAGCAACCGAGGAATCAACTCCACCTGAAAGGCCACATATTACCTGTTTATTTCCTACAGTTTCCTTAATAACTTTTACCTTATCATCAATAAATGAAGTCATACTCCATGTACCCTTTAGATTACAAACTTTGAATAGAAAGTTTTCTATTATTTTATTGCCATATTCAGAGTGTCTAACCTCTGGATGAAACTGAACTCCATATATTTTTCGATTTTCATCAGCCATTGCTGCATTAGGACAGTTTTCACTTGATGCAATAACCTTAAATCCCTCAGGAACTTTTGAAATATGGTCTGTATGACTCATCCAGCATATGCTTTCCTCTGGTATCCCATTAAATAATGGGCTTGAAATGTCTGCTTTGATCTTTGCATTACCATACTCTCTAATTTCTGCGCCTTCAACATATCCGCCTAATTTTTTTGCAATCAACTGATCTCCGTAGCATATTCCAAGTATAGGAATACCCGAAGTAAACAGTTCCACTGAAACCTCAGGAGCATTTTTCTGATAAACACTGTTAGGTCCTCCTGTGAAAATTATTCCGTCAGGTTTTCTTGTAATAATACTTCTGACAGGGGTAGTATAGGGAAGTATTTCACAATACACATTAAACTCCCTAACTCTTCTTGCAATAAGCTGATTATATTGTCCTCCAAAGTCTATTATTAGAATTAATTCCTTATCCATACGTCCTCCTACATTTCCCTAGAATAATTTGGTGCTTCTCTTGTAATATGAATATCATGTGGATGACTTTCCTTAAGTCCTGCAGAAGTCTGTACAACAAACACAGCCTTTTTCTTCAATTCATCAATAGTTCCAGTTCCACAATATCCCATGCCAGACCTTAAACCACCAATTAATTGATATATTGTATCTGAAACAGCACCCTTGAATGCGACTCTTCCTTCTACACCCTCAGGAACGAGTTTTTTGTTACCCTCTTGGAAGTATCTGTCCTTACTTCCCCTTTGCATTGCACTAATTGACCCCATTCCCCTGTACACCTTAAATCTTCTTCCCTGGTACAACTCTTCCTCTCCAGGGCTCTCTTCACAGCCTGCAAGCAATGAACCAATCATAACAACTGAAGCTCCTGCTCCAATGGATTTTACAACATCACCAGAGTATTTTACTCCTCCATCAGCAATTACTGGAATCCCAAACTTATCGGCCTCCTCTGAACAATCCATTACTGCAGTTAATTGAGGCACCCCAACTCCCGAAACAACACGAGTAGTACATATGGAGCCTGGTCCTATTCCAATTTTTACACAATCAGCACCTGCATTTATCAAATCCATCACTGCCTGAGGTGTTGCCACATTTCCACCAATAACCTGAAGTTCAGGATATTTAGCTTTAATTGTCTTTACGGCATTAAGCACTCCCTTGGAATGTCCATGGGCAGTATCAAGGACCACAATATTTACTCCTGCATTATATAAAGCAGTTACCCTATCCATCATATCAGCTGTTACTCCAACAGCAGCTCCAACTATTAGTCTTCCACTTTCATCCTTTGCAGAATTCGGGAATTTCTCCGCCTTTTCAATATCCTTAATTGTAATAAGACCTTTTAAATTGAAATCCTCATCTACAATTGGAAGTTTTTCAATTTTGTGCTTTCTCAGTATTTGCTCAGCCTCTAATAGATTAGTTCCAACTGGAGCTGTAATAAGATTATCCCTTGTCATAACCTCCCCAATTCTTCTGCTTAGGTCCTTTTCAAACCTCATGTCTCTATTTGTAATAATACCAACCAACTTTTTATCCTTTACTATTGGTACACCAGATATTCTATATTTTGCCATAAGATTATCTGCATCTTCTATTAAATGGTCCTCTGTTAAGTGAAATGGATTTGTAATTACTCCATTTTCAGAACGCTTAACTCTATCAACCTCTGAGGCTTGTTCTTCAATTGACATATTCTTATGAATTATTCCAATTCCACCTTCTCTTGCAATTGCAATTGCCATCTTGGCCTCTGTAACAGTATCCATGCCTGCACTCATGAGTGGAATATTAAGCTTAATTTTTTTAGTTAGATATGTTGTTGTATCAACATCCCTTGGAAGTACCTCAGAACTTTGAGGAACTAATAATACATCATCAAATGTATAAGCTTGCTTTAATATTTTTCCCATATTAACCTCCTAAATTTTCTATATATAATATAATGTTCTACAATTCAGAGGCAGTTATCCATGCCCATGAATTGTAAATTGTATTTTTAAAATTGCATAACATAAATAATATCAAAAAATAAAAAAGCACACTGCCTCTCCCTTTAGGAGTGAAGGCAATATGCAGGTAACACAAAATCACCTCACCCATAGTCGGAAATTTTCGGTTTCCGGTAGATACTCCCGAACCATATTATCGGATTATACGAGTAAGCATTTACATTTTTATTTATATATTGTTTAGTATTATAAGCCTTCAGTTCACTTTATGTCAATAGATATGAATGATTTCCTTCATAATCATATACTTTTCATTAAAACTATAGTGAATTTTTTTTATTATTATATTTTAATAATACTACTTGAATGCTTTGGTACAGAGCCTTTATTCCACTTATTTAATTTTCTTAGCACAAATATAATCATAAAATATTAAGCAAAATTTCAATTGGCTTTAGTAATAGGAGGTGCTTTATTGAAATTAAAAACAATTTCAATTATTAAGCTATTTAAAAGAACTGTAATAGTAAACCTTGCAATGATACTATCTATTATTATATTTCTTGCTATATTGCTTTTTAATATGATGAATAATAATTATGAAAGTAGAGAGATTATTAATATATTAGGTAATCAGAGAGCATTAACTCAGTCAATGGCGAAAAACTCTACAAGAATATATACACTTTTAGATTCATTAGCTGATAATCATTATATAGGAACTAGAGAAAGTATTATTGAAAAAATATCAGAATCCCAAAATAAATTAATCAAGGATAGAGATAATTTCAATAGGGTTTTTAGTTCTTTAAGGTCAGGATATATTGATACTGACAGTAAAAGAATTGAGTTTAAGTATTCATTACCAGCAATAAATACTGAGATAACTAAAATAAACAATATATGGCCTGAATTCTCAAAATCTGTAGATACGGTTGCTAATGCTGAGTCCATAAATAATCAAGTTGCAAATTCTGCAGTGTTTATTAATGAAAATAATGAGAAACTGTTTAACTCAAGTGACTTAATTACTGGAACTATTGTAAATGAATCTAAGAACAAATCTTTTATGCAAATAAGTATATTGTCTTTATTATTAGTACTATGCTTTATAATTTTAATCTTTTCATTATTTAATCTTAGTAAATATATAATATTGCCATTAGATGAACTCTACAAGGGTATATCTCAAATGAATATACTTAGTGGAGATATGAATAAAAGGTTTGAATCAACCTCACCTTTAATGCTTCCCATTACATCAGAAGTAAATGAGGTTTTTGAAAAGCTAAATAAATTAATTTCATTAATCGAAAATATTAATGATAATAACTCATTTAACGAAATACTAACATACATATACAAATCCTTTTCTACATTTATTCCTTATACATACATAGGAATTGCATTGATTACAGAGGATAAGAAACAATTGAAAGCCTCCTATGGTATATCCTCCAAAAAACTTCCTGGGATACCAGAGAATTTATTAGGGCATACAGCTCTAATAGCTGAGACAAGCTTAGGTAAGGTCATAGAAACAGGCGTTCCAAGAGTAATAAACGATCTTGAAGAATATACTTCAAAAAGACCAGTCAGAACCTATAATGAAATAATACTTAATGCAGGAATAAAAGCATCAATAACCCTGCCATTGAAATTTAATAATAAACCAATAGGGATAATATTTTTCTCCAGTGATAAAAAGAACGTTTACAAGGATGAACACACTAACTTTCTTAAAACCATTACAAACAGTATTGCAATATCATTCCAAAATAACATATTTATAAACGAATTGCTGTATAGCAGTATTCTTGCTCTTGCAAAGCTTGCAGAGTCAAGGGATGAGGACACTGGAGATCATCTTCAAAGAATGAAGATGTATTCTAGATCAATAGCACAATTTTTATACGAAGAGAGTATTTACAAGGATCAAATTACCACTGAATTCATGGATAACATAGAAAAATTCAGCCCCCTTCATGACATTGGCAAGGTGGGAATCCCAGATGCAATATTATTAAAACCCGCAAAATTAACTCTAGAGGAATTTGAAATTATGAAGCAGCATGCTGTCTATGGTGGACTAGTGCTTAGGGCAGCAGATGAAAACTTGATGAAAAATGGCGGTTCATTATTTAAGCTTGGTATTGAGATAGCAGAAGGGCATCATGAAAAATGGAATGGAACAGGTTACCCAAAGGGTAAAAAAAGTAAGGAAATTCCACTTAGTGCCAGAATTGTAGCAGTTGCAGATGTTTTTGATGCATTAACCAGTAGAAGACCCTATAAAGAACCTTTTTCAATAGAAGCTTCCTATGACATAATAACAAAGGACAGTGGAAAACATTTTGATCCTGAAATTATAAAAGTGTTTGAAAAAAATAAAAAAAGAATAGCAAACCTATATCATAGCTTTCAATAACCTTTAAGGTGCCAGTCACTTCACATTCACATTTGAACATCAAATGTGAATGTGAAGTGACTGGCACCTTCTAATTTATTTACCCTTTACTCCCTTTCCATGGTGAGGACGAATACTCTCTCTAACTGCATTAGCCTGTTCTTGAGTTAGTGTCTCATTATCCACTAGCTCCTTTAAAAAGTTACCTTTTTCACCTCTTACCTTTTCAAAATATGCTTTTC
>JBEQBT010000057.1:0-15150 GCA_041639705.1 Clostridiaceae bacterium
AGTCTGAGGTACACGAACTACATATAAGGCTTAATCCTGTAGATGAGTTTGCTAAACAAAACGAAGTCCCAAGCTATACAAAACAGGAAAAGTGAATGTTCTTACATGGGGAGGTCTCATGGACGTATGACCATGAATTTGGGTCACACTGTTGAAATAAGATTTATCATGAGAAGTCAGCAGAGGTTATATTACCAAGGCTGTTATGAATGTTTCTGGAAGGACTGAACAATAGGAGGACTTAGAAAATTGAAGAATTCGAAATAGATACGAAAATTGCAGAAAACTTCATATATAGAGGACTGGATATAGGAGGTAGGAGTGAAACTAAATGATACCACAGGGTGCATAGTGTTTCTACGGCATTTGAAAGTAAAAAAAGCGATGGAAAGTTTAACACCTATAGACTGTTTGAGGAAATGTTGGATAGTAACAATCTGAGGACAGCCTTTAAAAGAGTTAAAGCCAACAAGGGAATCCACGGGGCAGATGGAAGGAAAGTGGATGAACTTCCACAATTCCTAAAAACAAAATGTCGGAACACTAAAGATGAATATATCGGAAGTGACTTATCATCCTAAGCCAGTTATGAGAGTAGATAAAAAAGGTGTCTAGGACTAGACAGTGGACAGTTTAATACAAGTTAGAAGGATTGGAAAAAACTTTTTTTTGTATGTGCATTGTAATCTTGTGGCAGGAGAAGCTTTTATAAATAAATGAAGGAGATTGGAATCGAATCTTAAAATTTTCTTTATGCTTAGTTATTCAATCTTGCAGCTTTTATGAAATTTATCTTTAGAATTATTTTGTCTTTCCCAAAATAGAAAATACGACACAAAAGAGAAATCGTGGATTAAATTTAGACAAGTTTATCCAAAATATGATATAATGTAGCTATGGCAAAGTATAGAACGGATTGTAATGAGGGAGGGGTTTAATTTTGAAAAGATTTAAGAATGTTATATCATGTGTTTTAGCAGTTGCAATGCTATTAAGTACAGCATTTAGCAGTAATTCAACATATGCAAAGGCTGTAGCTGCTCCGACACCAATAGTTTATGGAATAAACGCAACCTATATGGTTGGGGCTAAACTTGATTTAAAGCTAACTGCTGCAGGAACCACAATGCTTGTTCAATATAAAGCAGTTTTAAAAAATGAAACTACAGGAAAAACGATAGATATTATAAATGGTTACACAGATAAGTATTATAATCCAAGAAATAACTATCCACTTTCATACACTTTAAATGAAGGGGGAAAATACACTCTTACAGTCACAGCTAAGCCTGGTGGGTACAAGGATATATATGCAAAAACTATTACCAGAACATTTAGCGTTATATCAGATTCAGATGTAATTACCTTTATTTCACCAATTACAGCTAAGATAAATGTCGGGGTTGCATATATGCTACCAACAAAAATAGAAGCTAAGATGAAAGATGGCTCTATTAAAAATGTAGATGTTAAATGGGATAGTACAGAAGTAAACACCTCTGAAATAGGAGTAAAAAACTATATTGGAAGTGTCACTGGTTACGCTCCAAAGGTACCCTAAACATTAAGCATTGTTGATGAGAAGATAATATCAATTGATGATATGAATATATCTATAGATGAGGGAAGCCAGTATACTCTTCCTAAGATGATTGCGGCAAAGTTAAAAAATAGTGCAATAGCTGTTGATGTTTCATGGGATAAAGATAGCCTGGATACAAGCAAGTCAGGCAAGTATACCTTTATTGGAAAAGTAAAAGGTTATGATAAAGCTGTTAACCTTACAGTTACAGTTAATACTGTAGCAATTAAGCTTAATTCTGTTTATTCATCAAACCTAAAGGAAGTTACTGCAGTATTTAATAAGAAAATACTAATGAACACTGTAAAAAATGATAATTTTAAGTTATATAAAGGAAACGTGCAAATTCCTGTTGATGCAGAACTAAATGATGACGAAAAATCCCTAACACTTACTATAGTATCAAGTGGTACCTCTCTTAATATAAATGATAAATATAAATTGGTAGTTGAAGGAGTTAAGGATTACAACTCTACATTAATAGAAAAGACTATAATGGAGTTTACTCCCGAGGATAAAGAAGTACCAACAGTAAAAAGCATCTATACAACAAGCTCAAAGAACCTAACAATAGAATTCTCTGAGCCAATTAAATACACAGGATCTGGTGTTGTAGAGGTTAAAAACAATAGTAAAGTAATTCCAATAAATAGTGTTTATTCAGGCTATGATACAAACCTGATAACAATAACCTTTAACTACCCAATGACCATAACAGCTAAATATGATGTTGTAATAAAGAACTTTCAGGACTATGCAGGTAAGGTAAGTACTTTAAAAACTGATGTATATACCTTCTTAAAGGATGATAAGCAAATAGAAGCTAAGCTTAAATATGTGGATGAAACCTATGCTATAATAGACTTTATAAAGCATGTAAATGGAATTTCAAGATACAATTTTACAAATAATGCTTCAGGAAATTATTCCTTAGGTGTATTTAGCAATAAAGAAATGACAACACCTGTGACCACTTCTGATTTTGTAAAAAGGGTGTGGGTAAAGTTCTATGATAGAGGAACTAAAACTGGATACCCATTTACAGAAGTTGAACAAAGACTCATTTTTACAGGCAACTATAATGGTGTGCAGATTAAGGATATGTGGTCTCAAACTGTTAAGGATACATACTTCCCTGTAACTGTTAAAGCTGATAAGAAGGCACCTCAGGTAATTTCAATGGAGGTCGATTCTGAATCAACAATAAGTGTTAAATTTGATGAAGAGGTTAATTTAAATCTTACTAATATCGAGATACTGGATGGAGAAGGCAAAAGAATTCAAAGCCTTAGAATAAATCAATATGAAGATAGTAGCTTTATAATAAACCTTGGGAAGAATTATACAGGAAGTAATATTGTAGTAAACATTAAGAATGTTGAAGATATGGCTATTAAGCCAAATAAGCTTGAAACATATTCAAAGACATTGTTCATCGCTGATAAAACACCTCCAAGAGTTGAAAAGACAGTGAAGAAGTTCGTACCAGGATTGGAACAGCTGATATATGTTTATTTCAATGAATCATTGAATATACAGGGAATTGAAAGCTTTGGATTTTCTCTTCAAAACCCTACAACAAATATTATGGAGAGGTTAACTCAAAAGCCTGATTTTTCAAGCAGGGATTCAATTATTGTAATTCCACTTACAAATGAGGAAAGGGATAAAATAAATTCTGGCTATAATGTTTTTGTATCAGATATACAGGATAAGAGCAAAAACCTACTAGAGGGACAGATAATTATTAATTCCCAGATAACCTCCTTTAATTCTATAGATAACAGACCAAAGGTTGAGAAAATAGAAGCACTGAATAATAGGAAGTTAGTAGTAACCTTTGATCAGTATCTTAGCACGGTCTATGAAGCTGCATTCCAAATAAATGGATCATATTGTGAGAATGTGGAGCTTTCCACAAATGATAAGGGAAACACAGTAGTTACATTAACAACCCAGGAGGGTAAGGGCTTTAATTCAGACTTAAGTGGAAGCGCAACCCTTAGGATTGACACAAATAATAACATGAAGGTTGAAAATGAATTTGGAATTAACGCTGAAGCTAAAACATACTCAGCTTCAACCATACCAGCTATACAGGATAAAATGCCTCCAGCATTAAAACAGATAAAGGCTATTTCCTCCTACAGCAGTATTGTGGATACAATAGTACTTGAATATGAAGAAAACATAGATGTTACAAAGCTTTCTGCATTGTCCTATTCTGTTGCTGGAAGAGATATATACAGAGTATATACAAATATAAGTGGTAATAGAGGAGCTTCTACACTTGGAAAATTTGTTATAATAGAATTAAAAACAACTGGATCTGTAAACGATAATACATCAGGAGTTCTTCAAGTAACACAGCTCCTTGATATTTATGATATGCATGATAATAAGCTTTTACCAAATGGAGAACCAATGCTTACAGGTGATGTTTCAGCTCCAATCGTCATAACCAGACTTATGACTCAGATAAATAAAGGGGAAACAAAAACTATAATATTCTCTGAAGATATTGATGGTAATAGCAAGCTTTCAGTTGAAAATGCAATTAGACAAGCTTCCAGGGGAAAAGGACTTTTATACTTCAATTGGAACAATAACGGAGTATTTTCAATATCTAACCTGAGCACAACAGAAGCAACTGACTTTATATTAAGCAACAGAGTAACCCTCACAATAAGTGATTACTATGGGAATAAGACCTCCAATGCATTGATATTGGGGTATTAGGTGCCAGACACTGGACATTGGACAATTTGGACAAACAATAAGGGATAGGTAAAACCTATCCCTTTAATATTGCCCTAGTTTAACTTGCTATTGCTTATCTGCCTGGTTTTATCAAATCCGAAGTTGGCACCAAGTGATTCGGTTATTGTTTAAGTGATAACATATTCATGGACATTTTGTCTAAAATTTCACATATTGTAAAAAAGTATTTGCAAAATAGTATATTATATAAAAACTATATAATTTTATGGTATAATATGTATATGTCTTATAGTTAGAAGGGTGTTTATGAATATAAGTGGGGATAAAAAATAGAATATCACATAAAGGATAATTATGACTTGTGTAAAGGAGCTGATGTGGTGTTAATTAAGAAGTATAAGAGAAAAGGAATAATTAATTCTCTTATAGGTTGTTTGGTTGTAATATTAATAATGAACATTTTTAGTGTACAAGCATCTGCAGATGAAAAAGTTATTGAGGAAATAAAAAATATTTTGAATAACTATTATATAGATAATGTACCTGGGAATGTTCTGAGTAGTGACTCTGTTAATGAGATTATTAAGGATTTGGATGACCCATATACTCAGATAATGGATCAGAATGATTATGATAGCATTGTAAATAGCACATTTTTAGGTATTGGTGTTACCATTGAAATGACGAAAATAGGTGCAGAAGTAACATCTGTAATGATAAATTCCCCTGCAATGTATGTTGGGCTTAGGATTGGGGACATAATAACTTTTGTAGATGAGAATAGTCTAAAGGGATTATCTGCAATCGATGTATTAAACCTATTGAATGGGAAAGAGGGAGTTACTAGTCAATTAAAAATTGAAAGAAAAAACAAGTTAGTAATAACAAATGTAACTCCAGGAAAGGTGTATTATCCAACTGTTTACAGCAAGGTTATTGATAATAAAACTGGATATTTGCATATTTTGTCCTTTGGGTTAAATACATTAGATGAATTTAGGAACAAAATTAGTTCACTTGAAATGAGTGCTGTAGACAGCTATATAATAGATCTAAGAAATAATCCTGGTGGATATATATATAGTGCTGTTGAATTGGCAGGATATTTTTCTAAAAATGACACGGTTGCTATTTTTCAAACCAAGGATGGAGAGAAATTTAAGTTTAAGGCTACAGAGAAGAATAGGACTATAGACAAGCAAACTGTTTTTTTAGTAAATAAGTACACTGCAAGTGCAGCAGAATTGCTGGCTGTATGTGCTCAAGATTATGGAACAGCTACTATTATTGGGGAAACAACCTATGGAAAGGGAGTAGCACAGAGTACATTTACACTATCAGATGGGAGTATATTAAAGACTACAACACTAAAGTTATATTCACCAACTGGAAGAGATATTAGTAATGTAGGAATTTCTCCAGATATTCATTTAAAAGATATAGATTCATCATTTGCTGGTGAGTTACTTGCTGGAAATGGGAGTAAACTGGGGGGAAATAGTAGGATTGCAAAGGTAGTAATAAATAATAAAAATTATTATATAAACATAGATAAAATAAAGGATAAGGATTACCTAGAGGCATATAGACAGATAATAGGTCAAGCAACCTCCATTGATTTATCCAGCAATTCTTGGCAAAATTCAAATGGCAAAATAGTTAATAATAGCTATCCAGCATTAAAATATTCAGTGATACCAAAGACAGAGTACAAGGTAGGAGATAAGGCTGTTTTTAAAATAACTGCACCTAATTATAATGGCTTAGTTCAATATAGAGCAATGCTGTGGAATGAAACCACAAATCAATATGTAGATTTGTGGAAAACAAAGGATAGGTATTATGACAAATGGAAGCCAAGGGGAAAGGATATTTTTACCATATCTTTTCCTGTAACAAGTACTGGAAGATATAGCATCAAAATATTTGTGAAGCGAAATGGAATCCAGAACTCAAAGACAGCATTAAAGGGAATGAACAGTGATAGCTATGTATATGAAATGCCATTTTTGGTAGGTGCCAACTAATAAACAGTGGACACTTTAGACATGTTTGGGTTGATATAGTGATGAAGGATACTGCTGGTATATTTTTTACCAGCAGTATTTTTTTTATGCAAAATTATGAAATATGACCAATATCTTTATGCATAAATGTGTCGAAAAATGCTTTAAAACCTAATAAATATATGATAATATTAAATCACGATAAATCCTATCGTGAACATAGAGTGAATGTGTTGAGCATTCACTTATATTATGATTTGTACATACATATAATTGAATTTATGTAAAAAATGGTAAGAAATATGTGGCAAAACTAACATAATATTCTATACTGTACATATTTATTGGACTTTGTATTGTTTGGAAAATGATTAGCTTTGTATGTTTTTCTGCCATTGTAGGTACAAGCCTAATATTTGTTCATTAAGGGTTAAACCCTTAAGATAATAAACATATTAGGAGGAGGAGTAATAATGCAAAAAATTGCTAAAAAACTTAGCTTAGTAATGGTTGCACTTTTAACAGTGTTTACAGCACTAAGCTACATGCCAGCAAAAGCAGCAGTAGTCGTACCAAAGGTACAATATGTTTCATCGCCTAAGCTTGAGTACACTGCTGGGGACAGAGTACAATTTAACTTAAACGCACCAAACTATGGTGGAAGAGTACAGTACAGAGTTGTTCTTTGGGACAACAATAACAAACAAATGAGGGATCTATGGCCAACAGGTGATAGATACTACACAAATTGGATGCCATATGGTAATGAAACATTTACTCTTGGATGGCCAATATCAGAGCCAGGTACTTACAGAATCACAATCTATGCTAAGAGAGCAGGAGTAGCAAATAACAAAACAGCTCTAAAAGGACAAAACAGTGATAGCTACATGGAATCAGCAGCTTTCGTAGTAAAGTCAGCAACAGCAACTGTTGAATCAATAGCACCAGTAGCTAATGTAGCTGTAGAGCAGGGAACTACTCCAGTTCTACCAACAGATGTTACTCTTAACATGAGTGACAAAACTACTAAGACTGCTAAGGTAACTTGGGCAGCAGTAGATACAAGCAAAGTTGGAACTGTAGCTGTTGAAGGTACAGTAGTAGGAACTGACAAGAAAGCAACTGTAAATGTAGTAGTATCAGCAGAAGGATTTACAGTAAGTTCAGTAGCTGCTATTGCAAACAACAAAGTAAATGTTAGCTTTCAGGATGCAATTAAATTTGTTCCAAGTACAAGCAAATTTGTTGTTAAAGATGCTGCAGCTAAAGTTGTAAATGTTAAATCAGCAGTTTTAAACGCAGATGGAAAAACTGTAACATTAACTACAGATGCATTAACTGCATATGCAGTATATACAGTAACAGCAGGAGACGTAACTAAGACATTTGTTGCACTTCCTGCAGATAGTGTAAAACCAACAGCATCAGCAGTTGTTACATCAAACAATGAAGTAACAGTAACATTCAGTGAAGTAGTAAATAAAACATTAGCTGAAAATGTTGCTAACTATACAATTGACAACAATCTTTCAGTATTAAAGGCTGAATTAGATTCAACTGGAAAGGTAGTTACACTTACAACATCATCACAGGCTGTAGGAACTATCTACAAGGTAACTGTTCAAAATGTTGCTGATTTATCAGACAACCTAATGGACAAATATGAAGTACTGTTTGGTGGAATGGCTAAGGATACAACAAAGCCAGCAGCTCCAACAGCAGTTGTAACAGGAAACACAACAGTTCAAGTAACTTTTAATGAAGCAGTAGATAAGACATTAGCTGAAAATATTGCTAACTACGCAATTGACAACAGCTTAGTAGTATTAAAAGCTGAATTAGACAGTGATGTAAATAGTGGAACATACATGAAAAAAGTAACATTAACAACATCAGCTCAGACAGTAGGAACAATCTACAAGGTAACAGTACAGAACGTAGCTGACGTAGCAGGAAATGTAATGGATAAGTTTGAAGGCTTATTTGGTGGAATGTCAAAGGACACAACAAAACCAGCAGCTCCATCAGTAGTTTCATCTGCTAACAACAAGGTAACTGTAGTATTTGCAGAAGATATGGACAAGCTAACTGCAGAAAACATAGCTAACTACACTGTAGATAATGGTTTAGTAGTTGTTAAGGCAGAGCTTGGTACAAACAAGAGAACAGTAACATTAACAACATCAGCTCAGACTGTAGGAACACTCTATAAAGCAACAGTACAGAACGTGGCTGACATTGCTGGAAATGTAATGGATAAATATGAAGGTTTATTTGCTGGAATGGCTAAGGACACAACAGCTCCAGTAGTAAACTCAGTAGTTGCAGCAGCAAATACTGTAACAATTACTTATAGCGAAAAGGTTGACAAGGATTCAGCAACTAATGTATTAAACTATGTATTTGATGGTTCATTAGGTTATGCAACAAAGGCAACATTAGATACAGATGCAACAGGTACAATAGTAACATTAACAACAGCAGCACAAACTCCAGGAAAGATTTACAATGTAACAATTAATGGAGTTAGAGACCTTGCTGGAAATACTGTAACTGCAGATACTAAGAAAGCATTAGTAGGAGTAGGATCAGTATCAACTTCAGCAGTAAATGTACAAACTATTTCAATAGTTAACGAAAACACTTTAGATGTAGTATTTGACAAGGAACTTACAACAACAGATGTAACTAACCTTGTAATAAAAATTAACAAAGACAATGGTGCAGCTTATGCAGAACCAACAGGACTTGCATATAGCAAGGTTCAACAGGCTAACAAAGCTGTAGTAAGAATTCAATTCAAGACAACTGCTTCAACAAGCCCAGCATTATTTGCTGCAGGACATGTTTATGAAGCAACAGTAACTGGTGTAGCTAACCTGGTTATAGCAGATAGTGCTAACGTTAAGAACTTTGCTGGAACTAATGTTACTAACCCAGCACCATATGTTGCAGCTGCAACAGCTCTTAACAAGACAGCTGTAAAGGTAGTATTTAGTGAACCAGTAACAAATGTAACAGCAGCATCATTTGCAATAGACAATGGAATCACTGTTACAGGTGTATCTGTTGCAGCAGGTGACAAGGTTACAGAAGCTACACTATACCTAAATCAAGCTCTTGCAGATTCAACTGTTTACACAATGACATTTAGTGGAGCAGTTGCTAGTGTTAAGGACGCTGCAGGATATGTTGATATGAAGATTTTAAATGCAGATACAACAGTTTACAATGTTAAATTCGCAGGAATTAACGTAGTTAATGCTGCTCCAAAGATGGTAGCAGTTATACCAGTAGACAAGTATAACTTTGACATCATATTCAGTGAACCAGTAGTTAATGCAGCAACAGCAACTTATACAGTAACAAAGACATCAGGAACAGGTTTAGACCTTAAATTAACTGGTGAGACTTATGTATTATCAGAAGATGGAACTAAATTAAGTGTAAAACTTGACTCAGTTGTTGATGCTTTAGTATCAGGAACTGTATATGAGTTAGTTTATACAGGATCAATAGTAGACAAACAAGGTCTTGCATATGACACTACAGTTGGTGCTAATAAAGTAAATTTTGCTGGACTTGATACAGTAAATTCACTGCCAGAAATAGCAGCAGTAGAGGCAGTAGTAGGAGCATCAGACACGACTATCACAGTAGTATTCAGCGAAGAAATCACTGGATATACTACAAATGCTAATTTCTTTGACATAACTGTAGAGGGAACACCAGTTACTCTTACAGCAGGAACAATTGCAGCAGACAATAAGACTATAACATTAACTGTTCCAAAAGTAGCAGTTGGCAAAGCAGGAAGCATTAAGATTAATGCAGATGGAGCAGCAGCTATAGTAGATGCTAATAACCAAGCTCCAAAGACAGATGCAGTAGCATTTGGTACAAAGTAAGATAATTTAAGATTAGTTTAAAGAGGTCTGAGAGAAATCTCAGGCCTCTTTTGTTGTGTCAAAGTTGCACATCATGTCACCCTAAACATAGTGAAGGGGCTTAATGCGCACCTTAGGGAAAGATTGGACCCTACGCTCAGAATTATCACGCGCTGCAGCACCACAATAAATGGAAGTAGCCTGTCATTCTGAAGGTCGTGAAAAATCTTTCAGAAGATGCCTATAAGATCCTTCACTGCGTTCAGGATGATATTGATACTGGCAGTGGCTTTCATATCAATCCTATTGAGAAAAGAATATACATCCTAAGAATGAAGTTGAAAATAATTTAATATATTTTACAATAATGGGAACCTAATACAGTTTATGTATGTCAAATATATTGAAAGAGCCATTAAACAAGAAGAGTTTTAAATGGTTATGACAAATATATAGGGTTCACGAAGGATTCAGAAGTTTAGCTGGGCTTTGTTTTTAATTAGTTGGGGATGATTTTATTCATCTTATAGAATTATTAATAGGAGGAGGAAAAAAATTGAAGAGGACCAAGAAATTATTGAGTATGGTTTTAGCTTTTTCACTAACATTGTTTACACTTATAAGCTATTTACCAATGGGAACAGCATATGCAAAGGATAATGTTCCAAAGATTAAGTTTGTTACTCAGCCAAAGGCTCAATATACTGTGGGTGAAAGGATAACCTTTAATATTTCTGCACCAAATTATGGTGGAAAAGTACAGTATAGAGCCGTGCTTTGGAATGACACTAAAAAGTCTTCCGAAGATATGTGGAATTCCAGCAATGGTTACCCAAGTAGGTATTACACAAAATGGCAGCCACATGGGTCCAAAGTATTCACATTTAGCTGGATAATAAATGAGCCAGGAACCTACAGAATTACAGTTTATGCAAAAAGAGCAGGTATAGGTAATAACAAAACTGCACTTAAGGGCAAAAATAGTGACAGCTATATTGAATCTGATTCCTTCGTAGTATTACCAAAAGCAGCAGCAGTCTCATCAATACTTCCCCTAAATGATGTTACTGTGCGTCAGGGCGAGAAACCATCCCTTCCCTCAAAGGTAAAGGCTCTATTGAACAATGGATCCCAAATAGAACTTAAGGTAACCTGGGATAAAGTTGATACCTCAAAGATTGGAGTCTTCACACTAGAGGGAAAAGTAGAGGGAACAACCAAGAAGGCCTATTTAAAGTTAATTGTAACATCCCTCATAACACTTAATATTCATAATGTAACTTCTTTAAATAATAATCTGGTAAGTATTACTTTAAAGGACGGTATAAATTACACTCCTGAGGCTTCAAGATTTAGCTTAAAGAATTTTGATAATCAACCTGTAAGTATACAGTCTGTAAGTCTGTTATCTGATAAAAAAACACTGCTTTTATCAACGGGGTACATGAGTATTAACAGCTGGTATAGTCTCACTGTTGATAACAAAGTCTATAATTTTATAGCTGCTCAGGGAAGTAATATAATTCTAAGTGCTCAAAATAAAGAAGTTGCTGTTGGTTCCTCAGTACAGTCCGAGGTGATTAAATACCCGTCAGATGTAACCCTATATTATTTGTCAAATAATCCGAATATAGCATCAGTTAATCAGAGTACAGGGCTTATTACAGGAGTATCCGCAGGCAAAGCTACTATTACCGTATATGCAAGTAAGCCCGAATATAGCATGATAAGTACCACATTCACTGTAACTGTAAGTGGACAGAATGGCATGTATGTGAATGCACAGAATATGGAGCTAGAGGTTGGCACACAAGGGGTACCACAAATAGCAAAGTATCCTGAGGACATGACACTTTACTTCGCATCAAATAATAATAATATAGCCACTGTTAACATAAATACTGGCGTTGTAACAGGCGTTTCTACTGGAACTGCTACAATTACCATATACGGAGTTAGGGCTGGATATGCTGGAATAAACACTACTTTTACAGTAAAAGTAAGGGAACAGTCATTAGCCATAAGTGCATATCCTGGGATTTTAAAGGAATCAACTAGTAATGACGGAAGCCTTGAGTCTGGAGTTTTAGCTGTAACATTAAATAGTGGATCATTTATTCCATGGGATTTGGATCATTATGTACTTGTTAATAATCTTCCCTATGGTATGAGTTATACTGTAACCCCTATTAATAGTACTAAGCTTAGTGTAACAATAACAGGAAAAGCGGTGTCCCATACAAATGATATAAATATAAATATTACCCTTTTGAAGGACGCTGTATATGGAGCTACTAAAAACTTGATAACTAATAATGTATTGCTGGATTTCAACTACGGAACAGCTCCAGCTGCTCCAACCAATCCCCTTGTAAATGACATTGCTAATAGTTTTGGATGGACTGTAGTTCCTGGATATAACAGTTATTCATATTATGAATATAGCACAAACAAAGGAGTAACCTGGAGAAACAGCACAGCAAACCCCCAGCCAGTTGGAGATTATAACTTCCCAGCAGGAACTGTTCAAGTAAGGTTAAAAGCTACGGGAGATGCACCAGCAGGAAGTGTATTAGTATCTGACAAACAATTTTTACAAGTAGAAACTGTATTATACGACAATGGTTATGGATTTGATGCAAAAAATATAGGAACAAAGTTAACAGGAGTAACAGCAACACCCTTAGGGGATAAGGTAACATTTTATGGACAGTTAAGGATTACAGAATTGGATAAAAATTATCGTAAACCAAACCATCCTGACTATGATTGGGCAGAAAATCTAGCCTGGATTACCTTTTATGTTTTGGTACCAGATGGAGCAACCCATGTGTATTCTCCTACAAGTACAGTCCCGGGAGGGTTAGTAGTATTAAACTCGGGCCATCCTGATGGAGAAGTTGTAAATATAAACGGAGCAAGGTATTTAAGAGTTGTGGGACAATTTGCCAACAAGGTGAATGGAAAGTGGACCGTAACAGAGGGTTCTGCAATAGATGGAAAGTCAGTATTTAATATTCTCTTTGGTAAAATGGTAAACGGTGCATTTACCCAATTGGGGGATGTTATTACGCTAACATACGTTTATGACTCCACATTTAAAGTAGAGAAGCTTCAATAATAGAATAGTAATAAAGGGGATTGTCAAAAAATAAGACGGTCCCTTTATTTTATTTAATATGTACAAAAAGGATCTAAATTCATACAAATAATTAGCTTTTATTTGCCCAAGTATGTTATAAATAATCTATTTCGAAATAATTCATAATAATGTAATTATTATTACTTAATTTATTATGATAATATTTATTTGATTACATGAATAATTTAAAGAAGCTAGTTTAAGAGGAGTTATTATGAAGAAAATAAAGATAAATAAAAAGACAATTATAGTTAGTTTTTTAGAAGTTGCAGTAGCTACAGTATTTATGGTTAGAACTTTTTCCGCAGGGAAAGAAACTGTTGCTTGATAGCAAGAGCGTTGTGCTTTCAGTTTCAACAATTAATTTTGGATTGGAGAACATGGGAAGATATACTCTGGTTGTTGAGGGTGTTAAAGACTTAAATGGTAACATAATCGAAAAAAGTATAAAGGACATTACACCAGAGGATTCAAAGGTTCCTGAGATATTAAATCTATCTGCTGTGGGACCATACAATATTTTAATTGAGTTTTCTGAACCAATAAAGAATACTACATCAAAAACTGTAGAAATAAAATTAGGTAGTACAGTTATAAGCTCCAGCCCAATTCTTTCAGGATTTGAAACAAATCAAATAAATATTGGGCTATCTAATGCAATGGTGGAAAACAGTAAATATGATGTGAAAGTTAAAGGATTTACAGACTTTGCTTCACGTCAAATAATTACAAAAACATACCAGCTTACATATAAAAAGAATATTGAACCCGTTGTGGCAAAGATTGAAAAAGTGGACCCAGCCTATGTAATTCTATCATTTAATAAACCAGTTAGGGGTTTGACAAAGGATAATTTCTATTATGGTGATTCAAGTAAGAAGGCAATAGGAATATATAGTGATTTTAAAATGACAAAGACTGTTGTGCCGTCACAATCTTTAGATTTAGTTTGGGTTAAATTTTATGATTCCATATTGAAGGCTGGAAATACCATAGGCGACACCCAGAGGGAATTAAGTATTTTGGCAATGGTTAATGGATATGACCTGTTTGTTAGGGATGTTAAGGATTTATGACAATAAGTTGACGGGACAGATAATAAGAAATTCGAATATCGCAAATTTTGATTCAAATGAAAATAGACCAAAGATTATAAAGCTTGAGGCAATAAGTAAAAATCAATTAAGGATAACATTTGATCAATATTTAAAAACTGTGGATAATAATGCATTTTTATTAAATGGTATACTGCCAAAGTCCTATACATTAACTACAAACAGCGAAGGAAATAGTGTTGTAACTCTTATAGCTGAAGATGACAGGCCATTTGCATCTGGCTTAGAGGGAGCCTCCTTGATTATATTAACTGACTCAATAAAGAGAATTGAAAATGCATTTGGGTTGGGTATAATCAATAGCAGTTATACAAGTACAACCTCCTCTGTAAAGATAGAGGATAAAATGGCACCTAGTGTAAGGGTGATATCTGGAATACCTCAAGTATATGGGATAAGAGGAATTAATGGCATAGTTGATGCAATTTCTATTTCATATGAAGAGAATATAGACTCGACCAAGCTGTCTGCTCTTTCATACAATGTTAATGGAAGGGATATTGCAAGGGTATATACTAGCATTTACCCCTTAAAAGGAACTGCAGTGACAGGAAGCTATGTGATTATTGAACTAAAGCCTGTTCAAAATAGTTCCACAACATATAATTATGCAATACTTACTCAAGTATTAGATATTTATGATATGCAGGGAAACAAGCTATCCCCAGAGGGAACAACTCTAGAGACAGTAAAC
>JBEQBT010000058.1:0-15058 GCA_041639705.1 Clostridiaceae bacterium
ATTATATAAATAGCCACTTATAATCTCTATCAAAGTGGCCATAAAAATATGCTCAACTTCGGATTCAATCCAATAAGTTAGCTGTCATTGAGTTTTAACCAGGATGTAGTTTAAAAAGGAAAGTTTATGATATAATAAAGGAAGAAGGGAAGTGAGTAGTAATGAAGGACATAAGCAATATTTATGATGTAAGAGTTAAAGGCATTCTTAATAAAGTGGGAAACAAGATGCTTGAATTATTTCAAGATAAGCTTAAAGACATTATATTATATGGGTCCTATGCAAGAAATGAAAATACATCTGAATCAGATATGGATATAATGATTTTGGTAGATGAAAAACCAGAATTATTAAAGGAGTATGAAGACAGTGTAGAAGACATAATGGTTGATTTATCATTAGAATATGATATTGTTCTTTCGTTGTATACTCAAAGCATACAGGAATATCAAAGACAAGTAAGTATTCTACCTTTCTTGAGAAATATTCAGAGAGAGGGTATAAGAATTTATGGATAATATGATACTCGAGTTGGCTAAATATAGGTTGGAGAAAGCTAAAGATGATTTTGAAGCATCCAAGATACTATTGGAAAATGGACTGTTTTCCCAATCATTAAATCGTTCATATTATTCTATTTTCCATGCTGTAAGGTCAATTCTTGCTTTTGAGCAATTTGATTCAAAAAAGCATTCCGGAATAATTGCATATTTTAATCAAAACTTTGTTAGCAAAGGTATATTTGATAAAACATATTCAAAAATATTAATGGGTGCAGAACTTATTAGAAATAAAAGTGATTATAACGATTTTTATATAGCAAGTAAGGATGATGCTGAGAAACAGTTGAAAAATGCTGAAAGATTTATAGAAGCTATGCGTATTTATATTGATGACAAATTTAATAAAGTGTAGTATTTGTAAAAGACTTGTTATTTTCAAGTCTTTTTGATTATAAAGAGACAACAATACGATATGGTTTATAATAATACTGCATCATTAGTAATAGACAGAAAACGACAGCTAACAAGGCACTCAAGTTCGCTTTGGCTAAATCATGGTCAAGCCTTCGAAGAAGCCAAAGCACATTCCTTCACCGGCGCAAGCGCAGCCAGGATGTATTCCTTACGGGTCCGGTTCAGGAACGTCTTGAGTGCAAAACGTTAGGCGACATTAGTACAGAGAATGGTTGTTTTTTACATATTTTATGGGTACAATATAGTTAAACTAGAGAAACAGGAAAGAGGTGTTTGCAGATGATAACTCAAGACCAAATTAATAGTGTTGTAGAAATTATTGTGAAGAATGTAAACCCTGAAAAAGTCATCTTGTTTGGATCTTATGCATATGGCGAACCTCATGAAGATAGTGATTTGGATATATTAGTAATAAAAGATACAGATGATGATAGATATAGAAGAACAAGGGAAATAAGAAGGTATTTAAGGGGTACAAAGATTCCTATTGATATTGTCGTGTATACAAAAGCAGAAGTGGAAGACTGGCAAGATACAAAGTCAGCATTTATTACACAACTTATAGAAAAAGGTAGGGTTTTATATGGATAAGAAGAAACAGATTATTGAAGATTGGATAAAAAAAGCTGAGCATGATCTAGGAATGGCCAAGTTAGCTATAGAACACCAACCTGATTTCCGGGACTCTATATGTTTCCATTGCCAACAGGCAGCTGAAAAGTATTTGAAAGCTTATTTGGTTTACCTTGACATTGTTTTCAAGAAGACGCATAGTTTGGGATATTTAATTGATTTAATTTCAGAACAGGAATCAGTTTCAGAAGGTTTATATTTAACAGCAGAAATTTTAGAAAATTACGGAGTTGAAGTGCGATATCCCGGTTATTCTGAACCTACAGAAAAAGATGTTGAAGAAGCATATCAAGCATCAATGAATATAATAAAGGCAATTATTGAAAGGTTGAATAAAGAGTAGTGAGATGTAGAGATATCGCCTAACAATGTGTTTACAAAATTCCCCAGCCCAACATAAGAGCTATGTAAGGCTGGGGAACTTCGTAAACACGAGACGTTATCTGAAATCCTATAAAAAAGAGCACCCGTAGAAATGAGTGCTAACCTTTGGAATTATGAATTCCAAGATATTCTTTAAGAGCAGCTTGAAGAACTTGAGAAAAGTTTACTTTTTTGTCTTCAGCTATTTTATTTAGCCATTGAGGAATAGTAAGAGTTTTCTTTACAGCATAACTTTCAATTTGGTTACGAACTAATGGCATCCATACTTCGATTAAAAATAAGATTTGATTTGGCTCATGCTTAACTTTTTCTATAGGAGTTGGTTCAGGTATTAGCTCATTGTCTTCTTCCATAGAGTATAACCATAATCCTAGGACTTCTTCAGCATTTTTAAGAGCTTCCTCAGTAGTATCTCCACAAGATAAGCATCCAGGTAAATCAGGAAACTCAATGGAAATTCCATCTTCAGCATAATCAAAAATGGCAGCAAACTTATAGGAATTTTTCATAATTCTACTCCTTTCAAAGTTATTTTGATAGAAGGGGGGCAGGGTGTTAGTAAAAAACTATCCCTGTTTGTCTTGAAATAGCTTTTATAGTACCAATTGGAATATCTTTACGAGGATGTGGTATGCGAACCTTCTTATTTGATTCTATATGTTCATACATATAATGATCTCCACGCACATTCTTGAGTTTCCAGCCATTGGCTTCAAGTATTTCAATGACTTCCCTTGATGAATAAGATTTCATTGACTCTCCCCCTTATATTATATGATAACACGTGTTTTATATACGTGTCAATTTTAAAACTAAAGTGTTTTTAATTAAATTATTTAGTTGCCATAAAATTTTGGCGTAAAAGGATTCACAAGGTTTTAGCTTTAGCCATATTTGAAGTTGTAGATGTGACGGACTTCAGATAACAAAGTATGACCGTTCGTGCTGGTTGGGGTCACTTTTCTTAAGCAATCCAGCACACATGCCTTTGCCTCGTAACCGGACTCAGGCACGTCAGTCATACAGAGACGTTATCTGAAAGGATATGTTTATGAGAGTTTAGTTCCGTTACTAAAAAAATGATAATGCACATCACTAGATTATTGCAAAATACCACTAAAATAAATATTGCCGATACAACTATACGGAACGCCATAATTAGATGGTATTTAAGGAGGAGAACATATGTTAATCAAAGATTTTGAAAACTTTATTATTGATACTTTTACAAAAGAAAAATTAGAGATTGTAAAAGGAAAAAATGAATATGGATTTACTAATATCGGACGAGAAGATGTTTTAAAATTAGGATATTGTACCAACTTAACTATAGAGTCTGCACAAGAGGCAGTAAAAAATAATGTAAATTTACTAATAACACATCATGATGCTTGGGAGTGGATGTCTGGAATTAAGGAAGACGCACTTGCAATTTTAAAACAAAGTGGGATAACCCATTTCTATGTTCATTTACCATTAGATGATGCCGAATTTGGTAACAATACTTCGATATTAAAAAGACTTGGATTTAAAGTAATAGATAAATTTTCAAATGACGAGGGAATGTATTGTGGAAGAGTAGGAGAATTAGATAATCCCATAAAGTTTGAAGATCTTGTTAGCAAAATAGAAATGTTGTTAGAAGAGCCAGTACGAAAATGGAAAAACAATGAAAGATTAATAAAAAAAATAGGAGTAGTAACAGGTGCAGGCTTTTCTGCTATAGACATAAAGGATGCTGTTAATCTGGGTTGTGATGCATACTTTACTGGCGAGAAGATACTCTATACAGTTCAATATGCGCAGTATAGCAATATAAATCTCATAGTAGGAAGTCATACATTTACTGAGATATTTGGATTAGAAAGTTTAGGTAAAATAATTAGTGAAAAATACCCTAAGGTAGACGTTGTAATGATTAAAGAGGATCATATTGAATAAGTACGCGTCTAACAAGACACTCCCATTCGTTGTGGCATTAGATAGTCAAGTCTTCGAAGAAGCCACAACACACCCATCAAGCTCATAAATGGCTTGACGGGCATCGGGAGTGCAAAACATTAGTAGAAATCCCTGAGTAAATAAAAGCTAAAATCATAAAGAGTTTAAATTATTAAGGCATGATAGTATTTTTATGGGAATTGAAGATCATTTATAATTTTGGAGGGAATTAATACTATGTTTTTCGATTTAGAAATCAAATTAAAGAAAAGAAATAAAATATTATTTTCTCGTGACAGTCAATGCTTACAAGAGTTGATAAAACTAATTGAATTACAAAATCACCGAACCCTTGTGATGTGGGCACTGGATTGTGCAAAATTTCCTTTGGAACAATTTGAAGCAAAGTATTCTGATGAACTCAGACCCAGAACCTGTTTAGAACTTTGTGAGGCTTGGGCAAGAGGTAAAATCAAAATGCCCATTGCAAAACAGGCTATTCTGGATTCACATGCAGTGGCAAAAGAAATCAATGACAGCGAATATGGTGCTTTGTGCCACGCAATTGGTCATGCTGGAGCCACCGTACATGTGGAAACACATGCTTTGGGGCTAACTTTCTATGAATTGACGGCAATAGTTTTAAAATACGAAAAAGATAACTTTGCAAAACCAGTCAGTGAAAAGATAAATTACTATTATAACCGTCTGCTGTATTGGCAAGAAAATACCGATAATCTTAGAATTGATTGGGCAGACTTTTTGTCACTTGACTGGGCTTAAAGGAGTCGGAGACAGAATGAAGTTAGTGAAAATACAAAAAAATTGCGTCATTCATGGTGCAATTAAAGGAGGAATATAAATGTTTATAATAAGAAACAAGTTGATAATATCAATTCTGTTACTTTTAGTATTTATAGTTCTTTTATTGTCTTCGTGTTCAAAAAAAGCTGCACAGCCAAACCAAGATGCTTTGAGTGAAAATCAGGTTACTCCTACTGATATTAATAAGGATGGAATTGAAAATATAAAGCCGCTTTATGATTTTGGTTTGCTTTATTCTTACAAAAATATTTCGATAAATGATTCAGATAAAGTATATGAACTGGTTAGTCAATTACAATATGCCAGGGAGCTGTCAATAGACCTGATTGAACCTAGAACTGAAAATGAAGAAAGTCTTAGGATTGATTATCGCATGAATCTTACGTCAGGGCAGGAGTATAAGGTAAATCATACAAAGATGATGGCAGATGTGGTGATACTTTTTGCATTGTTGGATAATCTTGATGCGGTAGAATATAATCTTGTTCAGGAGGATTATGGTTATGGTGGTGTTCCTATTACTAGAGAGCAGGCGGAACAGGTTTTAGGTGATGATATTGAGTTCTTGGGGAAAACGGAAGATATTTTTTTATCGGATTTTCCAAAATTAATAGCTGAGCTCCAGTGGAACCCAGATGTAATGGATATTATTACTTATGAGCATATTATGGGGATTGATGAACAAAATCCCGCTAATGAATAGGGTCAATTGCATTACATTTTCTATGCTAAGTGAGGGTCCAGTGTAGACTCATTAGTAAATTCGAGACGTTATTGCGCCAAAATAGGATGGAGGTTATACAAATGAAAATGGCAATAGAGCAATTTGAAATTATAAAGAAGTGGATGTATAGAAATGCAAGACCACTAGATATAGCAAGATGGAAATATCATTTTGAAGGTGGTAATAAAGAGGATGTATTGGCTGCTTTATCCGCATATCAAAATCCAGATGGTGGTTTTGGATATGCACTTGAAGCAGATAGTTGGAATCCAAATTCTTCACCTATACAAACATGGTGTGCTACAGAAATTCTATATGAATTGGGAATCACAAATAGGTATAATGAAATAGTAAAAGGAATATTATCATATCTGGATAGTAAAAAAGATTTCCAGAATGGATACTGGTTTGCAGAAATACCAACTAATAATGATTATCCCCATGCACAATGGTGGTCTTATAGAGGAAATGTAATTGCTGACTGGGGATATAATCCTACAATCTGCCTCGTTGGGTTTATTTTGTGTTTTGCAAATAAACGATCAAAGCTATATCAATTAGCAGGGGAAATAGCTAAGAAAGCAACTAACTCATTTCTGCAATGTGAACATTTAGAAGATATGCACGAAATAATGTGTTTTATTAGGTACTACGAATACTGTGAAAAAGCTGGAGTAACAGATATTTTTGATGGTAATATAATGCTTAACTGTTTAAAAAACAAGGTAAAGTCTTCAATTAGTGAGAATGAAGAAGGTTGGAAAGATAGTTATGTGTGCAAGCCTTCTCAATTTATGATTACTCCGGATAGCATTTTTTACATGGATAATAAGGAACTTTCAGATTGTGAAGTCAAGTTCATTATAGAAACGATGAACTCAGATGGTACATGGGATATTACTTGGAATTGGAATGATTACCCGGAGCAGTGGTCATTAAGTAAAAATTGGTGGAAGGCCAGACAGATTTTAAATAACTTGAGATATCTAAAAAGTTTTGGATGTTTATAGAAAACCACCTAATGGCGTCTGCTATGCAAAGCATTATTATAAATCACAAAGTAGATGAATCAGAAAAAAATAACAAATATGGTTTAAATTAAAGCATTGAAGGTGAATAGTATGGAGGTTATAAAATTAACATATAAGTCTACAAATTGCTACCTTATAAAATCTAATAATTGCTGGATAATGATTGATGCTGGCTGGCCTGATACTATAACCCAATTACTTAAATTATTAAAACAAAAGGACATTAATATAAAGGATATAAAGTATTTAATTGTTACACATTTTCACCCAGACCATGCTGGCCTTGCTCAAAATTTAAAGGATTTTGGAATTATCTTAATCATACATGAGAGTCAGGTTCATTTTGTAGATAAGCTAAATGACTTCTTTAAGAGAAATCCAAAAAACAATTTTAAAGATATTGACGCTATAAATAATATGGTAGTGTCAAGCAAAGAAAGTAGAATATTTTTTAAAAGTGAAGGAATAAATGGTGAGGTAATCCAGACACCAGGACATAGTGATGATAGCGTCAGTCTTGTGATTGAAGAATGTTATGCATTTACTGGTGATCTTCCAAGGTTATTGCTCATGGAAACATATAATGACCAAACACTTAAAGATAGTTGGAAGCTGATACAAGAATATAATGTTAAAAGGGTTTACCCTGCTCATGGAGAGCCATATAATTTATAATTAAAAATTGTACAATGTGCAAGTATTAGTTAAAGTATTTATATGTATTATGGAGGTGAAGTAAAAGATGGGATACATTAGAATGCGCTCTTATAGCAGCCTGGAAGATTTTAAAGTGATGTAAGAATTAACACAGAAGGTATGGTCTCCTTTAAGTATGTACCATATTGGTGATTTAGCTTGGGGACGATTCCAGCATCCCTATTTTGAACATAAGTGGGAGACAGCCATATGGGAGAAGGATGGGAAAGTACTAGCCTGGGGTTGGGTAGAGTTACCAGACTATCTTAACTTTCTTGTCCATCCAGACTACTTGAAACTTACTAATGAAATAATTAAATGGTTTGAGGATATTGCAACGGAAACAAAATTGACTATAAATGTACATAATACTGATGTACAATTTATAGAAATATTGTTACAAAATGGTTGCGAATTATTACATAACCAACCATTCTTTTTGCATATGGTCCATGATCTGAAGAATATTGCTAAACCACATTTACCAGAGGGATTTAATGTAAGACCAATTTCAGGTCTTATGGATCTTAATAAGAGAGTTGACATTCATTCAATTGTCTGGAATCCTTCTAAAGTTACAGAGGAAAGCTATAGGAATATAATGATGACGTATCCTTATCAGAATATACTTGATTGGGTAGTTGAATTATCTGATGGTGAGTTTGTTTCCTACTGTCTGGCATGGTTAGATAGCAAGAATAGTGTTGGTCTATTAGAACCTGTAGGAACTCATCCGGATTTTCACAGGCTAGGCCTTTCAAGGGCTGTTTGCCTTCATGCATTGCAGGAACTTAAAAACCAAGGGGCTACAAGTGCTTTCGTTAATCCTCGAGGTGATAAAGCATATCCCATTCCTGCAAAATTATATGGCTCACTTGGTTTTAAATCTATTGCCAATACTAAAACATTTAATAAGGTAGTAAAAAATTAAAATTATTCATTAAGTTTGTGCTGGTGAGGGATAAGCTCTAAAGTAGAAGCTGAGCTTCGGAAGACTACAAAATGCATAGATAAGGGAATTGGAAAATAAAGGAGGCGTTTTTTATGCTAATAAAGCTTGAAAAGTTTAATTCAAATGAAATCCCAAAATTGGTATTATGGATTCCAGATAAAGAGTTTTTACTTCAATGGGGAGGTCCTGGATATTCTATTTCTTTGCTTAATGAGCAGCTTCTTAATGAAATTAAGACAATGGAGGATGAAAATCCTAAAAGCCTGATGTTCAGTGCAAAAACTATTGATAATAATGAAATGGTAGGTCATGTTCAACTATTAGGAATAGACAGAACGAATATGTCTGCCAGAATAGGAAGGGTTCTTGTAGGAGAAAAGGAGAATAGAAATAAAGGGATTGGACAGCAAATGGTTAATGGCATATTAGATATTGCATTTAATACATTACATTTACACAGGGTAGACTTGGGTGTATTTGATTTTAATAAATCAGCAATTGCCTGTTATGAAAAAGCAGGATTTATTATCGAAGGAAAGCTTAGAGATTGTAGAAAAATTGATGGACAATACTGGTCCTTGTTAAATATGAGTATTCTTGAGGAAGAATATATGAATATAAAAAAGGTGTTCCATGAAACATAAACATAATAGACTATTTTACATAATAATGATACTTATCGTTATCTGTCTAGGACTTTTATCAAGAAGAATGACTGCCTATATACCAGATATAATTGACCCGTATATAGGAGACTCACTGTGGGCATTAATGATATATCTGATTATAGGCATGCTTTTCAGCAGTTGGCCTATTAAAAAAGTTACACTAATAAGTATTATATTTTGTTTCTTAATTGAGTTTAGCCAGTTATATCATAGTGATTGGATTGATGTGATTAGAAGGACAACTTTAGGTGGATTAATTTTAGGATATGGCTTTTTATGGAGCGATTTGGTAGCATATTTATAAGGTATAGGATTTGGAATTGTGATTGATTATAAACAAAATACGAGGTGATATATTATGATGAGCAGCAAAGGCTTTGACAACTGGGCTGGAGAATATGATGAAAGCATTGCAAAAAGCAAGGGGTATCCCTTTGAAGGATATTATAATGTTTTAGCATATGTACACAATATAATCCAAATTAATAATGAAACAAAAATTTTAGACATTGGTATAGGAACTGGGCAATTAACCTATGAGTTATATAAAAAGGGTGGACAAATTTATGGAATTGATTTTTCAGAGAAAATGCTTGAACTTGCTAGGGGGAAAATGCCAGGAGCTATATTTTATAAGTTTGATTTTAACAATGGAATACCAGAAGAGTTAAATAACATACAATTTGATTATATTGTTTCCTCCTATGCTATTCATCATATAGATGATAAACAGAAAGTGAATTTCATAAAGGAATTAAAAAGCATTTTAAAGGATAACGGAATTATTGTTTTGGCTGATGTAGCATTTAAAACCAGAGAGGCATTGGTAAAGTGCAAAGAAAATCTGGGTAATGAGTGGGATAATGATGAAATATATATGGTAGCTAATGAGATAGAGTCAAAATTAAAAAGAGAAGGATTTGCTACTGATTTTGTTCAGATATCTCCATGTGCTGGAGTCCTAAATATCAAGCCTGGAGCTTAAAGAATTTCTGGGAAGGGGTAAACCATGGAAATAACATTTGAAGATGCTACAGCTAATGATGTAGAGAAGATATTTGAGTTAAACAAAAAGCTTATTGAGAAATATGAAACTAACTTAAATCTTGATTTTGAAAAAATTTATTCTTGGGTAAAAAGAAAAATAGAAAATAATATAGAAAGCTATCAGTGTATCTATTTTGAGGGGACTAAAGCAGGCTATTTTTATTTGCATAATGAGGGAGAAAAGCTTGAGCTTGATGACTTATGTGTTTTTGAAGAATTTCAAGGAAGAGGCATAGGAACAAAGGTTTTAGAATATGCTGCTTCTATTTCAAAAGGAAAAAATAAAGCTGTTCTTTTATATGTATTCGCAAAGAATCGTGGAGCTATTAATTTATATCTTAGGAACGGATATAAAATTTTAGAAGAAATTGGTGATAGTAGATACATAATGAGTACATAAATAAGATAGGTCTATAGGCATAAATGTAAAATTGGAGCAGCAAAATACTGTTCTATTTTTATTGTAAATAACATGTTAATGTGCAATTATTAAAATATCATAAAAAAGTTTTTGCTATTCATGGGATAACATTAAAATCATACGTCAATATATATGAAAGGTAGAGAATAAGCATAATTTGATATAAAGGAGGACTTTATATGAGGAAAATTGGAACCGTATCCTCTGTGGCTGGATTGATATTCCTTGGGGTATGGATGATAATAAGTAAAACAAATCCAATCCTTGGAGTGGAAGTGTTTAAATGGTGGCCTGCAGTTATAGTGGTGTTAGGAATTGAGGTTTTATTTCAGTTCAGCAAAAAAGAAGGGGATAGGACTAGAATTAATTTTCTAATAATACCAGTTCTTTTAGTACTGCTAAGTGTGAACATATATAATGGAGTAAAAAGTGGCATTTTAGACCTTGTGAAAAATATTGATCTTGGTAATATACCAAATATTAATATTAGTGGACTTGATATAAACAACTATAAGCTTGTTAAGACAGCAAAGACCCTGCAGGCAAGTGGAAGTAAGCTGTATTTTTCAGCAGATAATGCAAAGTTAAATGTAAAGAAATCAACAGATGGAAATATAAGAATAGATGGAGATATTTATGTGAATGAAAAAAGCTCCGTAAATAGTTATGATATTGTGGAGAAAAAGGCTGGGGACGGATATACTATACAGATTAAGGATAGTTTTGTTAAGAAGGTTGAACTTGATATATATATACCCGATGGCTATGGATTAAAAATTAAAGCTGACAATCTTGATATTACAGGAGATGACAAGTTTGTTCAATCAGCTATTGATATAGAAGGCAATAACAGCAATATAAAGCTTGAGGGTGCAGCAGCTAGTCAGATAGATTTTGATAATGGAAATGTAAACTTAAAGGATATAAAGGATATTAGGATAACTGGTAATAATTCTAATATAAATATAGCTGGAGAAGCTGAGAATATAGACATTAAATCTGACCTCGGAAGAGTGGATGTGGATAATACAATATCCAAGAATGTAAACATTGAAATGAATCAGGGAGTTGTAACCTTTAAGACTCAGGATAAAAATGTTGGGGTGAACATTGGGCTTGACCAGGGGGTTGCAGAAATAAATGATTCAAAGTATATAAATGCAGGAAGCGCAAGGACGTTTGGAACTGGTGCAGATAAGGTTAAAATAATAATGAATCAGGGTGCCGTAAAATTCAGTAATTAGGAGTGATAAGCCTTGGAGGAACAGGATTTAATAAAGGGGCTTAAAGAGGGTGATGAGGACTGCTTCATCCGGGTGGTGGATTTATACAAAAAGAAGGTTGTTTCTCTTTGCTATTCATACACTCGTGATTATCAGGAAGCAGAGGATTTATCCCAGGAGGCTTTTATAACCATTTACAACAGCATACAAAACTTCAGGGAAGAATGCTCCCTATCGACATATATCTATAAAATTACCCTATCCAGGTGCCTTGATTTTAAAAGGAAGAGGAGCATCAAAAACTTCCTTACAGGTTTAATCAATGTCCATAAGGACGAAAGCTTTGATATAGATGATAAAAACTATGTAAGAGAGTGTATACTATCCCTGTCTGATGAGCTTAAGACCCCAGTAGTTTTATATTACTATGTTGGCTTAAGTCAGAAGGAAATTGGAGAGGTTTTAAATATATCTCAAAAAAATGTTGAGGGCAAAATATACAGAGCAAAACAAAAACTTAGATTGGAATTTGAGAAGGGAGGGTTTATGGATGCAGCAAGAATGGGATGATTTAGATAGAGTTATTGAGGAATCTTTTGAGAATGTTAAAATCAGTGATAGCTATAATTACAAGCTCATGGCTAAGATGAAAAAGAAGAAGCAGAAGCAGGTCAAAAATCAGAGCTACACATTTGCATTCAGCCTTATACTTGCTGGGTTTTTAATAATGTTTATTTACACCTCAGATATTCAATATAAGTTTATTGATATACAAAGCAGAATAAAAACTGATATTACAATGCTTCAAAGCAACATTAATATTTTTTACATCTTAAAGGGAGAGTGATTATAATGCAAAAGAGGAGTGGGTTTCTTACCTTTTTAACAGCGTTGGTTCCAGGAGTTGGATATATGTATTTGGGACTTGTTAAAAGAGGTATTCAAGTTCTGCTAGCATTTCTTCTGGTAGAACCTATTTTTAGGCTTCTTGGAATAAATTTTTTAACTGGAATTGTGAGAATTCCAATATGGTTCTATACATTCTTTGACACCTTTAGTGTAGCTAGAATGCTTGATATGGAGAAGCCAGTACATGATACTGATTTTATATTTGCTAAATATGTAAAGGATGGGGAATTTCCTGTTGTAGATAGAAACAAGATAGGTAAGAATCTAACATTAATAATAGCACTTACATTAATACTGCTTGGAAGCTTTGCAATAATAAATAATATATTTGAAGGTTATGAAATCTACAAGATTATCAGAAGCAATATAAGTACATTTTTTATACCAGTACTATTAGTGCTTTCAGGAATATATTTGTTGTTTAAAAATAGGAAATAGAATAGAGCATTTAGACGGGTGTGTAGTTTTAACTGCACACCTGTTTTTTATAGGTGCAAATCTATCCTCATGTGATACACAACACATCAGGTTTTTGAGCAATTCTACACTGTAGGGGCAAACAGTGTTCGCCCGAAGGTGCTTTGAATTATGGCTTTATCCATAATGATGATCCATAACAACGGGCGAACACTGTTCGCCCCTACTTTCTGTGATTCTTCACCAGGGATAAACTATATATTATCCTCTAACCCATCTCTTTGTATAGTTCTAAAAAAAATATAAAAACCTCCATGGGATAAGCGACCTTTACTGCGTCTATATATATGAAAAACAAAATAAAGAAATTGTAAGGTTTATAAAGGGGGTTTTTAAATGAAAAGGATTGGAACAATATCAGCTGCTGCAGGGTTAATATACCTTGGAGTGTGGATGATAATAAGTAAAGTTAATCCTGACCTAGGAGCTGCAGTATTTAAGTGGTGGCCAATGGTAATTGTAATACTTGGTGTGGAAGTACTTGTACAGTTTACAAGAAAAGATGGGAATAAGGTAGGGTTTAATTTTCTGATAGTGCCTGTATTGATTGTCATGCTTATTGCTAATGTATTTAATGGAGTAAAGTTTGGATTTGGTAACTGGTTTGATAATTGGCGTGTAGGGGGTGGACCTAATATAAGCATTGGAGGACTAGGCCTTAATGATTACAAGTCAATAAATACAAGTAAAATTCTTTCTGGATATGGGAAAGTACTGTATATCCATACCAATAATGCAAGCATTGACGTTAATAAATCAAACAGTGGAGATATAAGGTTAGAGGGAAAGTTTTATGTTGATAAGGACAGCTTTATTAATAAGTACGATATAGTAGAAAAGAAGGACGAGATTGGATATACAATAGACATATTGGACAATTTCATTAAAGGTGTAAAGCTTGATGTATATATTCCAGAGGGATATGACGTTAAATTCCTAGTTGATAACCTGGATCTAAACAGTAATGAAGGGGCTAATAAATCTAACTTTATTCTAGAGGCTGACAACGTTAACGTTAAGCTTAATGGGGCACAAAGCATATTAATGAACTTTGGGAATGGAAATATTAACATTGACGATGTAAAGGATATAAATCTAAAGGGGAACAATGGGAATATAAATGTCCGAGGAAAGTCTGAGAATATTGACATTCAATCAGATAATGGAAAAGTTGATGTAAATAACGAAGTCAGCAAAGTTGTAAAAATAGATTTAAATCAAGGAATTGCAAGTGTAAGAACTGAGGATGAGAATGTGGATGTGAAAATAGAGCTCAGGCAGGGTGTCTCAGGTATAAACAATGATAAAAATATAAATTCAGGAATTTCAAAAACCTTTGGCCAGGGAACTGGTAAGGTACAAATAAAGGTAAATCAGGGAACAGCAAACTTTAGAAATTAATATAAGGATGGTGAATAATATGGAAAATAGAAATGGAAGAAGCAGCTTTTTAACCTTTTTAACAGCCCTAATCCCGGGAGTTGGATATATGTATCTAGGTTTGGTGAAAAAAGGTATTCAAATACTGGTATTGTTTTTACTCATAGACCCAGTTTTCAGCATACTAGGGATAGGGTTTTTATCAGCAATTGTAAAAATACCAATATGGTTTTATACCTTCTTTGACACCTTTACAGTTGCAAACAAAATAGACAGAGGAGAACCAGTGCCTGATATGGATTTCATATTTAAAAAGTACATGAAGCAGGGTTCACAGGTAGCACTAGATAGGGAAAAGCTAGGGAAAAACTTTAGCCTAATTGTTGCAATTGGTCTGATTGTAGTAGGAGGTATTGCAATACTTCATAATTTTTCTATTGGAAGTCCACTCTATGGTTTAATCAGAACATTTGTAAGCATATATTTTATACCTGTTTTGTTTGTACTAGGTGGTATATATCTTTTGTTTAAGAATAAATCATAATTGTAAAGGGGCTGCCTCAAAATTACTAAAAAATAATAATTTGTATTTGTCATCCTGAGCGAAGCGAAGGATCTTTTTCTATGGTGCCTATTAAGATCCTTCGCTTCGTTTAGGATGACATAGAGTGTTTCATATTAACCACCACGCCGGCGCGCCGGCACAAAAAAAGATGAAACAAAGTGCCATAACTTGGCAATAATCTTAACAGACACGGGGTATAGATTAC
>JBEQBT010000059.1:0-11151 GCA_041639705.1 Clostridiaceae bacterium
GCGAAGAATCTTAAGATTCTTCGCTACGCTCAGAATGACAATGCCAGCTAAATACAATCTTTAATAATTAACTAAGGTTATCATGTTTAAATTTATGAAACAACCCCATTATAAAAAGCATAACTTAATTTTTTAATACAATCTAAATATCAAAATGGTAATCAATATTCCAAATATTGAACCAATAATTGTTTCATATAATGTATGTATTCTTGCTTCAACTCTGCTTTGAGCAACCATTAGAGCAAGAAAAAATGATAGTGTTATTATTAAAGGGTCAGAAGTAATTAGAGAAATCGCTGTTGCAGCCCCAAATGCCAATGCACTGTGACCGCTTGGCATGCCCCCCTTTAAAGGAGTTCCTTCCCCATAAATAGCTTTTACAATTATTGTTACCATAACAATTAAAATTAAACCAATAAATACTACTGTAGTATCTGATTGTTTAATTCTTAGTATTACAGTTTGAGACATTGGCTTAAGTTTTTCAAAAAACAGTAAATAACCTACTAACACAGCATTTACTGCAGCAATAAGAACAGCTCCAGCAGCAACATTTTTTGCAATTTTTGCAAGAGGATGATAATAATTAGCTAAAACATCGATGGTTGCTTCAATTGCAGTATTTATCATCTCCAGGACTATTACTAGAGTAATAGTAATAAATAATATGAGCAT
Organism: Clostridiaceae bacterium; assembly: GCA_041639705.1. GTDB lineage: Bacteria > Bacillota > Clostridia > Clostridiales > Caloramatoraceae > JARDZI01. The sequence goes on from JBEQBT010000059.1 coordinate 679, forward strand.
TTCAATTTTAGTAAAGTCAAAAAAAAGACTCCCTAAAAGTACCAGTATTGCAATTATCATATGAAATTTCATATTTCTTTGAGTTTTAACTGCATATATTATTCCTTCGATAGCATAATTAAAGCTGTCTGTAAATCTTCTAATTTTCATATTCCCCTCCTATAGTCTGGAAAGGTTAATTACTGATAAAATATTCTCTTCTTTTTTTCTCATTATCTGTTCATCTTTAATTACCATATGGTCATATCCTAAAAGATGAAGTATGCTGTGCACTGTTAAAAATGCCAATTCTCTGTCAAATGAATGACCATATTCTTCAGCTTGCTCATATGCCTTTTCAATTGAAATAACAATGTCTCCTAACATTACATCTCCAGTTTCAGGATCTATTTCCTCAGCAGATATTTGAAATTCCAAATCATCATTATTAAACTCAATCATAGGAAAGGATAAAACATCTGTTTCCCTGTCCACATTTCTAAACTGTTTATTCATAATTCTTATTCCAGCATTATCTGTAATAACAACACTTATTTCATAGCTATATTTGAATTCTTCAAATTTCAAAGCTGCATCAATTGCTTTTCTTATTAACCCTTCAGCTTCGCTGTTAAACTCAAATTTATCTTGATTATTACTATATTCTATCAATTGTATTCATACCTTCCTTTACTTGGTTATTTAATTCTGGATATTCTATTCTACTGTGAAATATTCCTTCAAGCACCTTAAGAAATGACTGCTTTGTTTTTTCAATATCCTTCAATGTCAAATCAGAATCATTAAGTTGGCCATCATCTACCTTTTCTTGTACAATTTTATTAACCATTTTCTCAATATCTGCACTTGAAGGGGTGTTAATTGAACGAACTGCCGCCTCAATACTATCAGCTAGCATTACAATCGCAGATTCTTTAGTATTTGGTTTAGGACCTTCATATCTATAAGAAGCTTCTTCAACCTCTTCATTTTCGTTATTTCTAGCCATTACATAGAAATATCGCACAAGTGTTGTTCCATGATGCTGTACAATTATATCTCTAATTGCTCCAGGTAATTTATACTCTGCTGCAAGCTCCATTCCATCCTTAACATGTGATGTAATAATAAGTGTGCTAAGCTTAGGAGTAATCTTATCATGAGGATTATCATTGGTAATTTGGTTTTCCTTAAAGAAATATGGTCTTTTTATTTTACCAATATCATGATAATATGCTCCAGTTCTTGTTAGTATTGCATTTGCACCTATTTCATTAGCAGCTGCCTCAGCAAGGTTTCCTACCAAAACACTATGATGGTATGTTCCAGGTGCCTCAAATAACATTTTCTTTAACAGGGGTTGGTTTGGATTGGAAAGCTCTAACAACTTCATAGGTGTTATTATATCAAATAATTGTTCAAATACTGGAAGAATTCCAATTGCTAAAATTGCAGATAGTATACCTCCGGCAAATCCAACCGAACTGTTTATTAAATTTTGTGTAATATTATTATTGTTTATTAAACCCAATGAAAATATAAGGATACCATTTAATAACCCAATAACACCTCCACCAATTAAAAAATTGTTTCTTTGATGGACATTATACGAAAGTAATATTCCTGACATAGCTCCAGTTAAATATAAAATTACTGCTTCAATATTAAAGTTTGTTATGCTTGCTATAATTACTGCTGATGGTATTGTAATGATAAATGCAAGAAGAGGATCAAATATTATTGACATTACTATAACCGCAAACCCTGCTGGTATTAGATAACCTGATATTACATTTCCCCCAACTGCAAATACTGTATTTATACATACAATTATTGCAATAATAAGTAGTTTACTGTTATTATTGTATACATTTCTTCTGAAATAAAATATAAACATTGATATAAGTACTTCCATTAATATGAGCAATGCTGCAACTCCAGAATAAATAGCTATATCTACCTTTGAATTACTTGCTAAAAGTCCAGCTTTTGTCATTTGATAAATATGAGTGGATGTAATAACTTCTCCCTTTGTGACAATATTTTGATTCTTTTTAATTACAACAGACTCAACATCTCGTACAACCTGATCCTTCAATTCTTCAGTAAGAATTGTATCATTAGTCAAATTTGGCTTAATAAAAGTTATTCCTATATTTGTAGCTAATTCCTTCATTGATTTTGATAAATTTGTATCATTTCTAATATAAAAATCCAAGTCAACCTGGCCCTTTTTTATATCTGCCTGGCCCTTTTTTATAGCTTCTTCATCATTAGTTATTCCCTGAGATAATATCTTTGATAAATTTGTAATTAAAAACTCTGAAAGGGTTTTCATTTCATTTTCATCAAGTTTTAACGTATTAGTATAATCATCATCCCCTAGCTTTGTTATAGAGGTTTCTGCTTTAAACTTTTCACTCTTGGCAGTTGCATCAATATCAGATTTTTTTATTTCGATGGCAAGAGCAAAATATTGTTCTATAGAATCAATTGCCTGTGACAAAATTTCAGTATTGTTTGTGTACTGCGTTGGTACATCCTCTAATGCCTTATCTATTTTAACTTGAGTTGCCATATCATCTCTAAAATCTCTTGGGGCTTTAATATCAAATCCAGCGATATCGCCTTCATTAATATTGTATTTTTCTGGAATTATACTTTTTGAACTAATAAAGAAAATTACCATAAATGTAAAAAGTGCAATTGTAATTTTCTGAAGCCTTTTATTATAAAAGTATCTACTTACAGAAATTTTTTTGGAACTCATTTTATCACCTATTTTCATTTTCTTTATCAAATTTATCATATGCCTTAATTATTTCCATTACAAGTCTGTGACGAACAACGTCCTTGTGAGAAAAATATATAAATTCAATTCCTTCAATGTTACTTAAAATCTTAGTTACCTGTTTTAGTCCTGATATTTTTCCTTGACCTAAATCTATCTGAGTAATATCTCCTGTTACAACGATTCTTGAGCCATAACCAAATCTAGTTAAAAACATTTTCATTTGTTCAGGAGTTGTATTCTGTGCTTCATCAAGTATTATAAAGCAGTCATCAAGAGTTCGTCCTCTCATATAAGCAAGTGGTGCAACTTCAATAACATTTGTTTCCATATACTTTTGAACAGTTTCTGCTCCTAAAACATCATAAAGTGCATCATATAAGGGTCTTAAATATGGATTTATCTTCTCTTGCAAATCCCCTGGTAAAAATCCCAGTCTTTCTCCAGCTTCAACTGCTGGCCTGGTTAAAACTATTCTTCCTACTTTTTTTTCTTTAAGATACTTTACTGCCATTGCTATTGCAAGGTAGGTTTTACCAGTCCCAGCAGGTCCTATTCCTAAAACAACATCATTCTTTTTTATAGCATCTACATATTTTTTTTGGCCAAGTGTTTTACATTTAACATATTTACCTCTTGCAGTAACTACAATTACATCATCAAGAGCTTTTCCTAGGTCTTCAGGGCTGTCCTCAATTACAAGAGAAATAATATAATTAACAGTCTGTTTTGTGATTGGTGTTTCTCTTTTAACAATATCTAGTAGTTTTATAACTGTCTGAGCAGCCATATCTATTTTACCAATGCCTGTAATCTTAATCTCATTATCACGATTTATAACATTTACATCAAATGCTTGTTCTATAATTTTAATGTTTTCATCAAATTTACCAAATAGATTTAAAATATGTTGATTATCGTCTATTTGAATTCTGTTTTCTTTTTCCAAAATTCATCCTCCATTCTATTTGATTTCCTCTAATATACCTATATTTTCTGCAATGATAAATAAAACTCGCACCACTGCCTTATTTTCAACTATGTTTTTCTCTATCTTTTTTTCTACAATTTGAGAATCCTTTGGTAGAAGGCTTTTAACTTCATATTCAGCATTTTTAATCGCCATTTCAATAGCTTCTTCAGAGCTTAACTTTATTGTTTGATATTCTTTTTCATAATAGTATTCTGTTAAAACCTCAACAGGTGTTTCATAACCTGCTATTTTTAAAAGATTTTTCTCTTCTATTTTATCATAATTTAGGAAGTCTATGTTATCATTTTTTATTCTTACCTTTTTACCCATTATATTATAATATACCTTTTTCTTCAACCTGCCTGTTCGGATTTCAAATCTGTGGTTAAAGTATACTTCCTTTTTAGACTCATACCATGTTTTTGCAGTAACAATTCCAATTGCATGAACAATTTTTGATGGTATATTCATTTTATCAGTTATTATGCCAGAAATAAGAATTTGTCCCCTTTTCACATAATCTCCAACCTGAACCATAGGCTGGCCTTTATATGATAGAATTTTCGTTACAATTCCATCTTTGTTAGCAATAATATTTGTTGGTCTATCAAGAGGTATAATTTCAGGAGGCATTGTTCTCTCTACTATTTCCACTCTGGCTCTTGTTCCCATGAATTTGATGTTAATTAGAGAAATTTCATTTATCTGTTTTAATACACTGCTTTCAATATCTCTTAAATTTATTTTATTTTTTAATTCTCCTTCTTTTAACCCTGAGGACTTCAAAGTATTATAAATTAAATCCTTGCTAATCCTTTTATAACCATTAATATCTATAATCCATACTATATTTGAAAGATAAAATAAAATCATAAGAAACACTGCAATACCAATAATAAAAAATTTTCTCCTTCGGATTTTACCATATAAGAAATTAAAGCCTCTCTTTTTTATAATTTTTGTTCTTGACGATGTTTTCTTTATTACATTTTTTAAATATTTATAGTCATTATTTTTCATTTTGAATTCTATAATTGTATAGCTTAATTTATTTATATCCCAGAGATTTATTCCATTTCTTGAACATAGGTTAATAAATTTTTCTGGGTTTAATCCTTCAACTCTTACAACAATAAAACCATTAATAAAATCTTTAAAGTTTTTACTTCCCATAATAACACCTCAATTAATAAATTCAATCATATCTATATCCCCTATTATAAAGAGCTCTTCCCTGTTAATTTCTTTAATATATAAATTCTTTCCTACAATTTTAATGATTCCAATTTCGGAATTAATACGAAGTAGTTCACTTGAATATTCAACTATCCCTTTATGATTTTCAATATATATATCATTTTTACCCACAACTTTAAGAACTGGGATATTGAGTATAACCTCCTTTGGCAATTCTAGAGAATCTGATATCCTTGATTTTATATTTGACTTTTTAATCATAATTTCACCTACTTGTGTTTTATATAATATTTCTATGCGAAAATTTCATATAAAATAACAAAATAGGAATCCCCTGTATAGGGAATTCCTGAGTTATTATTTTATATGAAATTTTAAAAGACCCGCATCAGCGGGTCTATATATCATTGAAGTATATCTTTAACGATTTGGTTAACAAGTTTTCCGTCGGCTCGACCTTTTAATTTAGGCATAACAACTGTCATGAGTTTACCCATGTCCTTAATTGAAACTGCACCAACTTCACTCACAGCATTTACTATTATTTCTTTTATTTCGTCTTCAGTTAGTTGCTGAGGAAGGAATTCAAGCAAAATTCGAATTTCGTTATTAGCCTGATCAACTAAATCCTGCCTATTTCCTTTTTCATACTCAATTGTAGCATCTCTTCTCTGCTTTACTTCCTTTGATAAAACAGAAATTACACCCTCATCGTCGAGCATAGAGCCGTATGTTTTTTCTTGATAAAGAACTGCTGCTCTTGCCATATTAATAACACTAGCTCTGAATTTATCCCGAGCTTTCATAGCAGCCTTCCATTCTTCTTGTAACCTTTCCTTGAGTGACATTCTCACCCTTCTTTCATTACTTAAACTTTCTCTTCCTTGCAGCCTCAGACTTCTTTTTACGCTTTACACTTGGTTTTTCGTAATGTTCTCTTTTTCTTACTTCAGCAAGTACACCTGCCCTTGCGCACTTTCTTTTAAATCTACGAAGAGCGTTTTCTAATGATTCATTTTCACCAACTCTAATTTCAGACATCTTTTTTCCCTCCCTCCGCTAAAGCAATATACAAGTATTATAAAATTCATGCTGTGAAGAAGTATGCATAAATAGCACATATAACATTATAACTCACTAGTGCAAATAATGTCAATAAATATTGTACACAAAATTTATCAACCTGGAGGCCACTGCATATCTCTTCCCCCTAATAAATGAAAGTGAATATGATCCACTGACTGACCTCCATCCTTTCCACAATTGTTAACTATCCTAAAACCTGTATCTGATATACCATTATCAATTGCTATTTGCTGTGCCTTCATAAAAATGTGACCAACTAAATTAATATTTTCATCCTTCAGTTTCATTGCTGAATCTATATGCTCTTTAGGAATAATAACTATATGTATAGGAGCAACAGGATTTATGTCTTTGAATGCTAAAATCAAATCATCTTCATACACTTTTTCTGAATTAATACTTCCATCAACAATTTTACAAAAGATACAATCCATTTTTTCCACCTCCTATTATTATATTCTATAATAACAAAAAATACATTTAAATAATATATTAATTATAATATATATCCCTGGATCATATTGCCTAAATTATCCACTAATTTTGTACTTAATATTTTTCCACTAACATCCTCATTGGCTGCCGCACAAACCTTTATATAATTTTTTGTATAACCACAGGACAGATTTTCATTAGTTTCTTCAAATAAAACATCCATTTCTCTATTTATAAATTTATCAATATATTCTCTCTCAAGTATCATATCGAGTTCTAATAATTTCTTGCTTCTTTCTTCCTTTACTTCTGCTGATAATTGATCAGTAAATTCTGCTGCCTTCGTTCCTTTTCTTGGACTGTATTTAAAAATATGCATTTTAGATAACTTTATATTCTTCAAAAACTCATAGGTTGAATTAAATTCTTCCTCTGTTTCTCCCGGAAAACCAACAATTACATCTGTTGTAATTGAAGCATCAATAAAATTTTCTCTGATTTTATGTACGGTGTTTCTGTACATTTCACTGGTATAATGTCTATTCATTCTTTTTAATGTAGCATCACAACCACTTTGCAGTGAAAGGTGAAAGTGGGGACAAAATTTATCAATTCTGCACAGCTTTTCAATTGCAGCATCTGTAAAAAACATTGGTTCAACTGAGCCTATTCTAATTCTTTCTATCCCCGGTAATTCATTTATTAATTCAACTATTTGTTCAAGATTAATGTTTTCTAAATCAGATCCGTAGGATGCAACATGTATCCCGGACAGTATTATCTCTTTAAATCCATTGGCAGCTAGCTTCTTGGCCTCTTTAATAACGTTCTCAGAAGTTCTGCTTCTAACTGGTCCCCTTGCATATGGTATAAGGCAATATGAACAATATCTGTTACAGCCATCCTGAATCTTCAAAAATGCTCTAGTTCTATCTTGATATTCATCTATTTCCAATTCCTCAAATTCTCTGATGCTCATTATATTATCAACTTTTTTTATTTGTTGTTTATTTGACCTGTACTCATCTACTAATTCAGCTGCCTTTCCCTTATCTGAGGTACCTATAATTATGTCAACTCCATCAATTTTTGATACTTCCTCGGGAGCAACCTGAGCATAGCAACCTGCTACTACCACAATCCCTTCGGGATTAACTTTTTTTGCCTTTCTTATCATCTGTCTTGATTTTTTATCTCCGATACTAGTTACTGTACAGGTGTTTATAACATAAACATCAGCAAATTCATCAAAATTAACCACTTCATAATCTTTTTTAATAAATGCTTCAGCAATTGCTTCTGTTTCATATTGATTAACCCTACAACCTAATGTATGGAATCCTACCTTGTTCATTTAAGCCCTCCCATATCACCTAACTGATACAATATCATGCTGGAGACTGCAATCCCTGCAGTTTCTGTTCTAAGAATTCTAGGACCTAATGTAACTGATAATACGCCATTCTTGATACACTTATCTATTTCAAATTCATCAAATCCACCTTCAGGTCCAATTATAACTCCAATATTTTTTGCATTTGAGTTATCTAATAATATTTTTTTTAAGCCATTACTTTTTTCTTTCTCATATGGAACTATAGATAAATCCAAGCTTTTAATTTCTTCAATTGCCTCATCAAATGTTATAGGTTCCAAAACTTCAGGAATAATCCCTCTATTACTTTGTTTTGCAGCTTCCTCAGAGATTTTTCTCCATCTTTCCAATTTATTTGTTATATCCTTTCCTTCTGTTTTAACAATTACTCTTTGGGTTATAACAGGTTGAATCTTACAAATACCTATTTCTACTCCCTTTTGAATAATCAGCTCCATTTTCTGAGCTTTAGGAAGTCCTTGATATAAGATTATTTTAACAGGAGGTTCAGATAGGTTATCAAATGCTTCAACTATCTCACAAATAACGGTCTGCTTATTAATTTCAATAATCCTTGAAATATATTCTTTTCCCTTTCTATCGCTAACAATGATTATATCGTCTTTATTTAACCGTAAAACTCTATATATATGGTTAACATCATCTTTTGTTATGTAAAGCTTTTCACCTATTATATGTTCTTTATTAATAAAAAACTTGTGCATATATACACCTTATTTAAGGGCTGTAACAATGGCAACCCATTCACCCTTTTCCTTTACTTCAATAATTCTATGGCCAGCATTATTCAATGCATTCAAAACATCATCACATCTTTCTCTAATAATGCCTGAGGCTATAAATATGCCATCCTTTTCCATGAATGATTTTACTGTCTCTGTTAATCCAATAACTACTTCTGCAATAATATTGGCAACAATAATATTTGCTTTTCCATTTAGTACATTTGTAAGATCTCCATGAAGAATTTTAACATTATCTAAATTATTAGTTGAAACATTTTCATTTGCCGATTTAACAGCAACTTCATCTAAATCAACACCAACAACATCTTTTGCTCCTAGCTTTGATGATGTAATTGCTAATATTCCAGAACCTGTTCCTATATCGAACACAATGTCTCCGGGCTTTATGTATTTTTCAAGCATTTCTATGCACATTGAAGTAGTTTCATGAGTACCAGTTCCAAATGCCATTCCGGGGTCTAGTTCAACGATTATTTCACCTTCACTGACTGTATATTCCTCCCATGTAGGTTTAATTACAATTTTATCTCCAAGCTTTAGAGGCTTAAAGTATTTTTTCCAGGAGGTATACCAGTTCTCTTCATTAACGCTAGTGGTTACTAATCTTCCCTCACCTACATCAATTCCCATTTCTTTTAGTTCATTCAACTTAGTAATTATAATATTCTTTATTCTATCTATATCTTCCTCTTCAGAAAAATAACCCTTTACTACTGCTGCATCCTCTCCAAATTCAAATATATTGAAATCTGCAAAGTCCCAACTTAGTGGGTTCTGCTCTTTTAGTTTTATATCATTTGGATCTTCAATTGCAACACCCTTTACATCTAGTGAATAAAATATTCCTGAAACAGGCTCTAATGCATCACTAGTTGTGATTACTTTTATTTCTATCCAATTATTTTGCATTATTTTCAACCCCTTTATATTACTACGAATTATTATACTACACAGTTGTTATTATGTAAAAAACATTAGTAAATATGAATAATTTAAAAGTCAGAGAGGATATTATATATCCAAACTCTGACTTTAAATTTTAACTCTGTTCCAGAATAATGTTGAATATTGATTTTTCCATTATAATAATTACACAATTGTGTGGTAATACGTCGTAGGGAACCTGCCCTAAATGTGGGGTGAACAGTGTTCGTACCTGCAAACTGTCATTCTGAACGCAGTGAAGAATCTTTCCCTGGGGTGGGCTTAAGATTCTTCGCCGCGCTCAGAATGACAATGTCTGGAACCTACTCTCAATGTAGGGGCGAACAGTGTTCGCCCGAGGGCACTTTGAATTTAGGCTATACCTGATCATGGTGCGCAAAAAGGGCGAACACTGTTCGCCCCTACAAGGTCACAGTATCGTAACAATCCAACAATGTTAAGGAATTATTTGCGACACATTCTTCCTAAACTATGGCTCAATACAAACAATATTCTTTAGCAGGTAAATTAACTATTGAAATGCATCCTTAACCTTATCTATAAATGATTTCTTTCCATCTACAGCATCCTCACCAAATTCTTCTGCAAGCTTGTGTAGAAGTTCTTTCTGCTTTTCATTTAACTTCTTAGGTATCTCTATGTTAAGTTGAACATAAAGATCTCCTCTTCCATTTCCTCTTATTTTAGGAATTCCTTTTCCCCTTAGCTTTATTACAGTTCCTGGTTGTGTACCCTCTGTAATAGCTTGAGGTTGCTCTCCTTCAAGTGTAGGTACAATAACCTCTCCACCTAATGCAGCTTTAATAAAGGATATGGGGACCTCACATACAATATCTACTCCCTGCCTCTTAAATACTTTATGTGGAGTTACTCTAATTTGTACATATAAATCTCCAGAAGGCCCTCCCTTTAATCCAGGTTCACC
>JBEQBT010000059.1:11161-14907 GCA_041639705.1 Clostridiaceae bacterium
CTCTCCTCTTAAAGGTATTGTATTACCATTGTCCACTCCTGCAGGAATATTAATTGATACAACTCTCTTTCGTCTAACCTTACCTGCTCCATTACATGAAGGGCATGGAGTTTCAATAACCCGACCTTCACCATGACACTTGTCACAGGCTGTTACACTTACAAAGCTTCCAAATGGAGTATTCCTCTGGCTTTTTACCTGACCTGTACCTCTGCATTTATCACATATTTTTGGAGACGTTCCTGCCTTTGCACCACTTCCATGACAAGTCTCGCATTTTTCATTTCTAAATATATCTATATCCTTCTTAACACCAAATGCAGCCTCTTCAAAAGTGAGTGTGATATTATATTCAATATCTGCACCTCTTTGAGGTCCATTTTGAGGTTTTCTGCCTCCGCTTCCAAACATGTCAAAAATATCACCAAATATATCTGAAAAGCCTCCAAAGCCACCACTACCACTAAAACCTTCAAATCCCCCCTGACCATTAAAATCAGTAGTTCCATACTGATCATACTGGGACTTTTTCTCGGGATCTGATAATACTTGGTAAGCTTCATTTATCTCTTTAAATTTTTCCTCTGCTACCTTATCTCCAGGATTTTTATCAGGATGATATTTCAATGCCATTTTTCTAAAAGCTTTCTTTATTTCATCATCCGATGCACCCTTCTCAATTTCAAGTAGTTTATAATAATCCTTTGACACCTATTTCACCACCTCTCATGGAACATACAGTAAGGAGGGAAGCCTCCCTCCTTAGCAAATATAAGATTGTACTGATTATTTATCCTCTTTATCGTCCCTTACATCATAATCCGCATGAACTTCATTATCAGTTTCAGGATTATTTTGTCCATCACCACCTGGATTTTGAGCACTAGCTTCTTGATAAATTCTTGATGAAATTTCATAGAATCTTTGAGTTAATTCCTCAGTTGCACTCTTAATTACATCTGTATCGGTTCCATTTAATGCATCTCTAACCTTCTTTATTTTTTCTTCAATTTCGCTCTTTTCCACTGGTGTTATCTTTCCTTCTAAGTCTTTTAATGTTTTTTCTGTCTGATAAACCATTGAATCTGCATTATTTCTTGTCTCGATTTCTTCTTTTCTCTTTTTGTCCTCTTCTGCAAATTTTTCAGCTTCTTTAACTGCATCCTGAATGTCATTTTCTGAAAGGTTTGAAGATGCTGCTATTGTTATCTTTGCTTCTTTATTTGTTCCAAGATCCTTTGCAGCTACATGAACAATTCCATTTGCATCTATATCAAATGTAACCTCAATCTGTGGTATTCCTCTTGGTGCTGCAGGTATACCAGATAGTGTAAATCTTCCCAAAACCTTATTATCCTTTGCCATTTGTCTTTCGCCTTGAAGTACAAGTATTTCAACAGAAGTTTGACCATCTGCTGCAGTTGAGAAGACCTGACTCTTTCTTGTTGGAACAGTAGTATTTCTTGTTATTAATGGAGTTGCAACTCCACCTAATGTTTCAATTCCAAGTGTTAAAGGAGTAACGTCAACTAAAACTATATCCTGCTTTACTTCACCACTTAATACTCCAGCTTGAATAGCTGCACCAACAGCAACACATTCATCAGGGTTTATACCTTTAGTTGGTTCCTTACCAGTAAAGTTCTTTACTGCATCCTGTACTGCTGGAATTCTTATTGAACCTCCTACAAGTAGTACCTTATCAATCTGTTCAATTGAAAGTCCAGCATCCTTTAGTGCATTTCTCATTGGCCCAATTGTTGATTCAACTAGGTCAGCTGTAAGCTCATCAAACTTTGCTCTTGATAGAGTTAAATTTAAATGCTTTGGTCCAGTGGCATCTGCAGTTATGAATGGAAGGTTTATTTCAGACGTTAGCTGTGATGAAAGCTCTATTTTAGCTTTTTCTGCTGCTTCCTTTAATCTTTGTATAGCCATTTTATCATTTTTTAAATCTATTCCATTTTCTTTTTTAAATGTCTGTGCAAGGTAGTCAATAACTCTTTGGTCAAAGTCATCTCCACCTAATTTAGTATTTCCGTTAGTAGATTTAACTTCAAAAACCCCTCCGCCTATATCAAGTACTGATACATCGAAGGTTCCGCCACCTAAGTCATATACCAGTATTAACTGATCCTTATCCATTTTATCAAGGCCATATGCAAGTGATGCAGCAGTAGGTTCATTTAATATTCTTAATACTTCAAGTCCTGCAATTCTTCCAGCATCCTTAGTTGCCTGCCTTTGACTATCATTAAAATATGCAGGAACAGTTATTACTGCTTGAGTTACAGTTTCACCAAGATAGGCTTCTGCATCTGCCTTTATTTTACCAAGCACCATCGCTGATATCTCAGGTGGTGTAAACTCCTTACCATCGACCTTAACCTTATAATTTGAGCCCATTTGTCTTTTTATTGATGCTATTGTTCTATCAGGATTTGTAATTGCCTGTCTTTTTGCGACTTGACCAACCATTCTTTCACCAGTTGGTTTGAATGCCACAACAGAAGGGGTTGTTCTTGCACCTTCTGAATTAGGTATTACTACAGGTTCCCCACCTTCCATAAATGCTACACATGAATTTGTTGTACCAAGGTCAATTCCTATTACTTTTCCCATTTTTTTCTCCTCCTATATATTTGTTTTGTTAATTTGCTACTTTAACCATGCTATGCCTTAAAATTTTGTCCTTATATTTGTATCCCTTTAGCATTACATCTACTATTATGTTTTCTTCTAAGCTCTCATCCTCTATATGCATTATTGCATTATGATAATTTGGATCAAATTTTTCTCCAACAGAAGGGATTTCCTCAACGCCAATTTTTTGAAGGACGTCCCTAAACATTTTAAGTATCATTTCAATTCCTTCAATTATGCTTATTTTCTCCTTATCATTATAAGCAACTGCTCTTTCAAAATTGTCAAGGACAGGTAGGAATTGTTTTACAGCTTCTGAATAGCCTTCATCATATAAGCCTTCTTTTTCCTTTAAAGTTCTCTTTCTGAAATTATCAAAGTCAGCCATTGTTCTTTTAAGCATATCCAGATATTCTTCACATTCCTTTTCTTTTGCTTGAAGCTTGTCGAGTAATTCATTTTCCAATCCATTATTTGAAGCCTCTTCAGATGTAGAATCTTCTAAATCTTCATCTATAATAGGGTCAAGAACTTCACACTCTTCTTCTTCTTTTAATTCTTCTAGGTCTTTGTCTTTTTTCTTATTAGCCATCTTATCACCTACATTCATATGAATTTTAAGATTTTTTAGCTTAGTAATCTTCATTATGGCTCTTTAACACATCATTCAAAACGTCTACCAAACAATTTAAAATTCCTATTACCCTAGAGTAATTCATTCTTCTAGGACCAATTATACCAATTTTCCCAATGGAATTATCACCTATACTGTAGGATGCCTTTACAATGCTGCAATCCTTCATTTCAGCGAATTCATTTTCTTTTCCAATGGAAATAGATAGTTTTGCCTCCCCTTCAGAAAAAATATCTCCAAGAACTTTTCTCTGATCCATTAATAGTAAAAGATTTTTAGCTTTATCAAGATCATTATATTCTGGATAATTTAGTATGTTTGTTGCACCTTCAAGATAAACATCTGTTTCCATTGAATTAAGGCTCTCATGCAATATGGGAATTATTGCATTGAGAATTTCATAATACCCACCTAACTCATTTTGTATAGAAGTAATTACTGAAAGATCAATATCTTCACATGTAAGTCC
>JBEQBT010000060.1:0-14815 GCA_041639705.1 Clostridiaceae bacterium
ATGATTATATGGAAATTATTATCAAGATACCAAGATGATAACAGGCGGAGTACAGATTGTACTCCGTCTTTATTATCTTAATGTTATATTTTATTAAAATATAATAATACTCCAATAACTACAAATGCAATTGCTGCTGTTTTTTGTATTACTATAGGGGGTATATATTTATTTAAAAATGAGCCTAAAATAACTCCAACAAAGGATGAACAGACAAGAGCAATGGATGATCCTAAAAAAACTGCTATTTTTGAGTTAGATTCTGCAGAAAGGAGCATAGTAGTAATTTGTGTTTTATCTCCTAACTCGGCAATAAAGACTAAAAAAAACGTAGAAATAATAATTTTTAACATAAAGTCCTCCTAGGGTATTTATTTAAAAACTGTGTTACTGTAGAATATATATTAGAGAAATATAAAAAATATACGGGGAGGTGTATTAGTTGGGAAAAATTATTTCTATTTTCAATCAAAAAGGTGGAGTTGGTAAAACAACTACAACGATTAACTTAGCTGCATATATTGGAAGTATGGGAAAGAAAGTACTCACCGTTGATATTGACCCTCAGGGAAACACATCAAGCGGTTTAGGTATTGATAAAGACAAACTTGAATATTCCATGTATGATGTTATAATGGGAATGTCTCCTGAAAAAGTGATTGTAGCGACAAAGGTAGAAAACCTTGATATTTTACCATCTAGAGTTGAACTTGCTGGTGCTGAAATCGAATTGACTGCCAAAATGAGCAGGGAGACAAAGGTAAAAGATGCAATGCTAAAATTAAAGGATGAGTACGATTTTATTTTTATAGATTGTCCACCTTCACTTGGCTTACTCACTATTAATGCATTAACTGCATCTGATAGTGTGCTTATTCCTATACAATGTGAGTTTTATGCTTTGGAAGGCGTAAAGCAGTTAATGAACACAATACAACTAATAAAAAAAAGTTTAAATTCTAAATTAGAAATACAAGGCGTTGTAATGAGTATGTTTGATGGTAGAACAAGATTATCAATTGAAGTGGTTGAAGAAGTTAAAAAATATTTTAAGGGAAAGGTTTATTCAACAATCATTCCAAGAAATGTGAAGTTGGCTGAAGCCCCAAGCTATGGTATGCCAATAATGCTATATGATAAGAGTTGTAAGGGGGCAGAAGCATATATGGAGCTTGCTCAGGAGTTTTTAGAATATGACAGTGGTGGGGGTGAATATTAATGGCAGTAAAGAAGAGTGCTCTTGGGAAAGGTTTAGGTGCTTTAATTCCTGAAGTGGATGAAAAAAAACTAGACATAGATAGAAATGGAATACTAAAAGTAGATATTAACTATATAGCCCCAAATGAAAATCAACCTAGAAAAAATTTCGATGAAGATAAGCTCAAAAATTTAGCACAATCTATAAAAGAAAATGGTGTTATTCAACCCATATTAGTCTCAAAAGACGGAGAATATTACACCATAATTGCTGGGGAAAGAAGATGGAGAGCTGCAAAGCTGGCTGGATTAAAGAAAATACCAGTAATAGAGAGAGAATTGAGCGACATAGAGGTTATGGAAATATCTCTTATTGAAAATCTTCAAAGAGAAGATTTAAACCCAATGGAAGAAGCTATGGCATATAAGAGATTAGTAGATGAATTTTCATTAACACAAGAGGAAATAGCAGGAAGAGTTGGTAAGTCTAGACCTTCCATAGCTAATTCACTAAGATTATTAAATCTTGATTCTAGAGTCGCAAATTATGTTACAGATGGTACATTAAGTGAAGGGCATGGAAGAGTGCTTGTAAGTATTGATAATTGCGATTTACAATATGAAGTTGCAAAAAAAATAATAGATGAATCTTTAAATGTTAGACAAACTGAAAAGTTAATAAAGAAATTAAATGAAAAAAAACCAGTTACTGAAAAGAAAGATAAAAAGGCATTATATATTAAAGAGATTGAGGATAAGCTTAAGGATATATTAGGTACAAAGGTAAGTATAAATAAAAATAGAAAAAAAGGAAAAATAGAAATAGAATACTATTCTGAAGATGATCTTCAAAGAATACTAGATATTTTTAACTTATAATTGTTTCACGTGAAACAATTGGTCAAAACCCTTGATATATAAGCATTAGAAATGAATCTGAATACAGGAGATGTACATATGGAAATGATAATTGATACCATAAGAAACTATGAACCAGTTATTATCATTGCACTTTTAATTGTTGTAGTAATATTGCTTCTAATTCAAATACTTAATAGAATTGAGATAAATAGGCTTGAAAAAAGATATAAGAAGATGATGAAAGGATCCTTTGGTAAAAGCATTGAAGAATTATTAGTAGATTATACAGGAAAAGTTGAAGAGTCAATGAAAATTGTTAAAGAGATTGATGCTGCATATAAATCAATAGATACAAGAGTAAAAAATAGTATTCAAAAATGCTCAGTAGTTAGATTTAGAGCGTTTGATGATGTGGGAAGCGATTTAAGCTTTTCAATAGCTCTGTTGGATGAAAAAAATGATGGAGTTATTTTAACAGGAATATATGGTAGAAATGAATGTGCTACATTTGCAAAACCAATTGAAAATGGTATTTCTAAATACGATTTATCTGATGAAGAAAAACAAGCAATAAAAAATGCAACACTTGGTAAGTAGTGAAGTGTCCTCATATATATGGGGGCACTTTTTATCAATTTCTAAGACTCCACCTTCTATAAGGTGGAGTTTCCACTTTTTGCTTCAGGTGGAGTAGAGTCCCCACCTGAAGTCTCGATGTTCAGCTTTAGCTGAACGAGTTCACTTATGATATATTATTTATTAAAAATGCTTCAGAATAAAATTATTATCTACAAAGTCTATAATTCTATAATATTGTCATTTAATGAGTTAAAATAGAAATTTATATAGAAATGCATTGTAACATGTCTTAATTTGTTTTCAAAAATATGGAAATTACTAGAGGAAAAATTGTATATTCATAGAATACTCTAATGTACAATGATGAAATAACTGGATAAATGTAAAGAAACTTATTTCATTAATAAATATTAGGGGATTAGCTATGGAAGCTTTAGAAAAAATAAAAATAATCAGCACTTTGACAAGCGGAATTGTACATGATATAAATAATGTTTTAACAGTAATAGTTGGATATACAGATATAATCTTGTCAAAGGACTCCTGTGTTGATTGTAGAAAGGAAATTGAAATTATTAAAAAAATCGCACTTGATGGAGCAGAAATAGCCAAAAGGGTAAAAAATTTTGCAAAAACCAAGGAAGAAGGTAAAAAGTTATTTAATATTTGGGAGAGTATTGAAACATCCATTATGATCACAAAGCCACTATGGAATAATCAAGCAAAAATTCAAGGTAAAAATATTACATTCAAATACACTATCGGATTACCTATTTTCACATATGGTAATGAGAGTGAGTTTAGAGAAGCTCTTGTAAATATGATATTTAATGCAATAGATGCAATTCAAGAAAATGGCTTCATACAAATAGATGTATATAAAAATGAAAGCAAAGCAACTATAAGTATAGTAGATAGTGGCAGTGGGATGACAGAAGAAACAAGAAATAAAATTTTCACTCCATTTTTTACAACTAAAAAAGAAAATGGCAGCGGCATAGGGTTAAGTACTACATATAAAACTATTACAGAAATGGGTGGAAAAATTGAAGTTGAAAGTATTATAGATAGAGGTACAGAGTTTAAAATTATATTACCAATATTTGATGAAAAAGTAGATGCTAAGACTGAAAACAAAAAACTAGTTCATAAATATAATCAAAACGTATTAATTATTGATGATCAGCTTGAAATATGCAGCGTAGTAAAGGAAATGCTGAGCAAAATAATAGATGGTAAAATTGAAACATGTACAAAAGGTAAGGATGCATTAAATTTAATTAAAGATAATAATTATGATATTGTTATTACAGATATTGGAATACCTGACATAAATGGAATCGAATTAATTAAATATATAAAAAATACAAAACCAGGTACACAGGTTATTGTAATGACAGGATGGAATGGATTTATTGATAAAGAAAAGGAAAATAAACCTGATTATATTTTATCAAAACCCTTTACAATGGAAGACCTAGAGCTTGGTATTAGTAAAGTATACAAATTAAGAGATAATTTGGTAGTATAGCTTTAAAACCTCCTGAAAATAATAATTTCAAGGAGGTTTTAGTATGAAAATAAGTATTGAAGATGAATTAGTAAGCTTAAAAAAAGGTCTTTTGGATTTAGGATATGAGGTGTACAACTTCAGTGAAAATATTTCCTCTGAGGCATACATATATTCTGAAAAAAATACTGGACTTTATAATTTGAGTAATTTTATTAACCCAAGTTTAAATGGTTCTCTATTAGTAGATGCAGATGGGAAGGGCTTAAATGATATACAATATATATTAAGTCATAGAATATATTCACCATTGTTCAAGGTGACTAATAGTGATGCTGATATGGTATAAATTCATTTAATAATATATCTTAGGCATAAAAATTATAAGATGGGAAAATCCCCTCTTATTTTTTATAATAATATTTTTTCTACTGTCCTCATACTTTTAATAGAGATATATAGACTTAATGAAATTATTTCAGCCATCTCCATAACTAGTGAAAGCCTGGTGTTTTGCAATACAATGTACTCCATAAAGCCTGACATGTTAACTATCCCCGTAATACTAATATCGCCTACAGGCTGAAGATTCTTATTAACACCAGCTCCAGGAAATAAAGGCCCATTATATAAATTAATTTTACCTATATTATCCATTTTTCCGAGTGAAGCATCAATTGCAATAATAAATGGATTTCTAATATTATTGAATATATAGTTCATCTTTTCATCAAGATTTTTAGCATGAACTGGTTCATTAAGAGTACCAAAAACATGAATATTCATCGCAGAATAATTTTTCGATAATCTGTGCCCAACAAGGGGTCCTAAACAATCTCCTGTAGATCTATCAGTGCCAATACATAATACAACTACTTCAGGATTATTAGGTATATTTTTACTTTCACTAACATTCTTTACTAGAGTTTTAATTTCATTTGAGAGGAGAAAAGGAGCATTTGGCCTAAAGCTTTCGATTGAAAATTGTAAGGGTTGGGTCTGTAGCATATAAAAACCTCCCTAACTGCTTTGGTTAAAGTTTAAAATTTTGTTATAATAATAAATAAATGTATACATAGAAGTTTATCCAACAGGAAGGTTTATTATTCTGATGAAAATTATTAAAAATGAAAGAAGAAATATCAGAATATATTATTTGTACATTTGAATTTTTAGAGTATATGATAAAATATATATATAGTAATTTTTTAGGGGTGAACAAATGGGGTTAAATTGGCTTGATTTAGCAATTATTATTCTAATTATAGTTACATGTATAGTTGGAATGAATAAGGGGTTTGTAAATTCTTTATTTAATATTATTGGGCTATTTATATCCTTGTTTCTTGCAAAGATTTTTACACCATCAGTGTCTAAATTTATAACTGATAATACTACCATATATCAAGGTTTAAAAAGCTTATTTGAAAAAAAGGCAGGTTCATTAAGCAGAGCATCTTTAAGTCTTTTACAGCTATTAAATATTAAAGATACAGCAATAGGAGAAACCTTAACAATAATTTTTATAAATATTGTAAGTTTTATTTGTATATTTTTTATTTTCTCAATTTTTATTAACATTTTTAAAAATTTAATAGGAAGAATTATTAAAATGACACCAATTAAATATCTTGATATGCTTGGGGGAGCAGCTATAGGTGTAATAAAGGCAGGAGTCTTAATTTTTGTTTTTTTTGCAGTAATAACTCCACTGCTGGGATTATTACCCCAAAGTAATGAGCTTGTAACTGCAATAGGAACATCAAAATTAGCAAAATATTTTTATATGTATAATTTTATTATTCCATGGATGCAAAAGATTACCTATCTCTAAATACATATGCTGCAAGCAATTTAATTAAGAAATTATTTTTATGCAGATAACGAATTAATTCTCGCTTTCATGAAAGTAGATTCACTTATAAAATATAGATAAACTGAATAGAGAATAATAAAACTATAGTTTTTGTCAATATCTAAATTAAACATTGTATTTTCTGCTATATTATAAGTAGAAAAATAACTGGAGGTTAGTACTATGAAACTTATAGATTGTAAAGGGCTTGCTTGTCCAAAGCCAGTAATATTAACTAAAAAAGAATTAGAGGCAATGACAGAGGGAGAATTAGAGGTTATTGTAGATAATATAGCTGCAAAAGAAAATGTTTCAAGATTTGCAAAGAGTCAAGGTTGTGATTATCAAGTAACAGAAAAAGAAGGGTTATTTTATATAACTATTAAAAAATCAGGTGAGCAATCCTGTGAGGTTATGAATTTAAATGACAAAAGCCTGATTATAATGATTACAAGTGATAAATTTGGTTCAGGTGATGATAAACTTGGAACTGCACTTATGAAGAGCTACCTTTATGCTTTAACAGAAAATTCCATAAAACCAGAAAAGATGTTTTTTATAAACAGCGGAGTTAAGCTTGCATGTGAGGAAACTGAAGTATTGGAAAGTTTAATTACTCTTAAGAGCAGTGGGGTAGAAATTTTCTCATGTGGGACTTGTCTTGACTTCTATGGATTAAAGGAAAAGCTTCTAATTGGTGATGTTACTAATATGTATTCAATAGTTGAAAGTACTAATAGTGCAGCAAACACAATTAAAATATAGGAGACTAAAATGGAAGAATTCTTGATAGTAACATTTGAAAGTACAAATTTTGCAATGCAAACAGAAGCAGCACTTAAAACCTTTCAAATTAGGAATCAAATAATACCGACACCTAGGGAGATAACCCTAAGCTGTGGATTATCCATTAGAACACCCTTCGAAAACTTTGATAAAATAGTGAATTTAATAGATCAGGAAAAGATAAGGAACAAATCACTGTTTAAAATGAGGGGCTCAGGTATTAATAAAACAATTGAAGAAATAAAAAGGTAATCTACCTTCTTATTTCTTCTTTCATGCTAATGTAAGCATAACATGCAGCAGAGCATCTTAATATTATCTTTCATTGTAATTTAAACCTTGCTGTAGTATAATTTACCATAATAAAGTAAAAACCTTAATGAATGAGGGATTATAATGCTAGATAGAAACAAATACATACCACTGTATATACAGTTAAAGGAAGACCTTCTTCAGAATATAAAGGATGGGAGATGGGAAATAGAAGCCCAAATTCCAACTGAAAAGGAACTGATGGAGGTATATGGCATAGGACGTGCTACAGTAAGGGAAGCCCTATCCTTACTTGTAAATGAAGGATATTTATATAAAAAACAGGGTATTGGTACCTTTGTAGCAAGAAAATATCCATCATTAGGCTTTGAACCATTAATAAGCCTTACATATCCACTTGAGGCAATGGGGGTTAATCATGTAAATTTAATCATTGATAAAAAGTCTATAATTCCTGATAAGCATATGTTAGTAACAATGAAGTGGAAAAAGGCAAGACCATGTTTTTATCTTGAAAGAATGAGATCCAAGGACGGTACTCCAATTGCAATGGAGGAGTCTTATTTTGATGAGCGATTTAAGAAATATGAGAATTTATATGATTTAACAGGTTCTCTTGCAAGAATATTAGTAAAGGATTTAAAGCTTTCTATAAAAAAAGTTGAACAGGTAATAATACCAAGGATGCCTGCAGAAGAAGAAAGGGAAAAACTAAAAATTGATGACAGCACTCTAGTATTTGACCTGGAAAGGTGGATTTATATAGAGGAGGAAGCTGAGCCCTATTATTACTTGAAGTTTATAATCCCAGGAAATTTTTATAATTTGAATTTTTAAGAGAACTCAGCCGTGTTTGATATGGCTGAGTTCTTTGCCTTAATTTGAAATATTATATAATCCTCCATATAAATGAAAATTTGTTAAATGGAAAAATTTATTGACTTTGTAAATTTTAGCTCATATAATAATATTAGGATATCCGGACAACTTGCATAACTTATTCTCATTTAATTAACCTATCACAAGTCAATTCCTAATATACCAATTATATAAAAAATTTAATTTGACCTAGCGTTTATATTTTAGCAAGGAGTTACTCCTAAATAAATAAAAATGTTCAACCTACACTTAATATGATTGTGCAAAACTAAGTATATATATTCGGACATCCTGATAAGAGGTGATTTAATGAATAGGGTGTTTAACCAAATTAATAAGAAAATTGAAAAAGAGGTTAAGGGGGAGATAGTGTGTAGTGAATGGCATTCATCCATTGTTCTTGAAGGAGTGGTTGACAACTGGGATGATGTTATAGCTGCAGGAAAGATTGCTGCGAATAAAGGCTATAAGGGAGTAGTTAATAAGCTTGAGGTTAGGAATCTTATAATTCCTGAAGTAAGGAAACCAAGTATTATGGATTCTTCCCTTGATGGTAAAAAAATAGATGTTTTAATTATCGGAGGAGGAATAATAGGAAGCTCCATTGCAAGAGAACTATCCAAGTGGGATATTTCTATACTTTTAGTCGACAAGGAAGAGGATATTGGAGTACATGCTACTTCAAGAAATGATGGAATGGTTCACCCTGGAATTGAACCAAAACCTGGAACTAAAAAAGCATATTACAATGTTAGAGGAAACAAGCTTTATACTAAGGTTGCTGAGGAGCTTGATATACCATTACGAAGGAGTGGTTCAACAATTCTTTATGAAATGAAATGGGCAAGAATACTTGTACCTTTTCTAAAGTCAAGAGCAAAGGCAAATGGTATAGAGGGAATGAGTTTTTTAACAAGAGAAGAGGCTAGAATATTTGAGCCTCATATCACAGAAAAAATAGCAGGCGCAGTACATTTTTCAACTACTGCTGCGTTATCACCATATAAAACAGCAGTTGCATATGCAGAAAATGCTGTGATGAATGGGGTAGAAGCTTTACTTGAAACGAGTGTACTTGGAATGAAGAGAGAGGGCGGCAGAATAAGGGAAGTTAATACTAACAGAGGGACAATTTATCCAGAAGTTATTATAAATGCTGCTGGGATATATGCAGATAAAATTGCTGCCATGGCTGGGGATCAATTTTTCACAATACATCCAAGAAAAGGACAACTCGTATTCCTAGATAAAAAAAAGGGGGAATTGATTAATTCTGTAGTCTCAAAGCCATCTCTAACATTAATTAAGGGAAATACAAAGGGTGGAGGAATAATAAAGACAATTGATGGTAACATTTTAGTTGGTCCAGATTCATATGAGCAGCCCTACAGAGAAGACTATTCAACTGATAGTGGTAATATAAAGGCTATTCTTGATAAACATCTTCCATCAATACCGGGATTGTCAAAGGCAGATATAATTACCTACTGTGCAGGAACAAGAGCAGCAACCTATGAGGAGGACTTTGTAATTGAAAAATCAGAATATGTTGAGAACCTTGTATATGCTGCAGGAATACAATCACCAGGCCTTGCCTCAGCTCCAGCAATAGCACTGGATATAGAAAAAATAGCCTGTTCCATACTATCAAAACATATTGATTTAAAATTAAATCCTAACTATAAACCAAATAGAAGAGGAATTCCTCATTTAAAGGACATGAGCTTTGAGGAAAGAAACAGGCTAATTAAAAATAACCCTGATTACGGGGTAATCATTTGTAGATGCGAAGAGGTAAGCAAGGGAGAAATTCAAGATGCTCTAAATTCATCAATACCAGTAAAATCTCTTGATGCATTGAAAAGAAGAGTTAGACCTGGAATGGGAAGATGCCAGGGAAGCTTTTGCACTCCATTAGTTATGAAGATTATAAGTGAGCAATTGAAAGTTGATATGCTTTCTATAACTAAAAAAGGAAATATGTCCAATGTAGTTGTTGATGAAACAAAAAGTAAATTAGATTATAGCAAGGGTGGTGATGAGGTTGGAAAACTATGATATAGTTGTTATTGGAGGTGGACCAGCAGGTCTTGCAGCAGGTCTTGAAGCTAAAAAGCAGGGAGTTAGGGTTTTAATCATAGAAAGGGAAAGTCACCCTGGAGGAATATTAAAACAGTGCATACATGATGGCTTTGGACTAATAAGGTTTAAGGAAAAGTTATCAGGTCCTGAATATGCAGAAAAATATATAAACATGGTTTTGGATAATGGAGTTTCAATACTTACATCCACATTTGTTAGTGATGTGAAAAAGATAAATGAGAAATTTGAATTAACTCTTGTAAATTCATCAAGTGGAGTATTCAATATAACATCAGGGGCTTTAGTTCTAGCAAACGGCTGCAGGGAGAGAACCGCAAAGCAGGTTGGAATACATGGTACAAGACCTTCAGGGGTGTATACAGCAGGTCTTGCCCAGTATCTCGTAAATATTTCAGGTTACCTTCCATGTAAAAGATGTATAGTACTTGGAAGTGGGGACATAGGTCTTATTATGGCAAGAAGGCTTACACTAGAGGGAGCCAAGGTTATTGGAGTATATGAGGCTAAAAAAACTCCATCAGGCTTAGGCAGGAATATTGCCCAATGCCTTAATGATTATAACATTCCTCTGTATCTATCAAGAACCATAACAAGAATTGTTGGGGAGGATAGGGTTGAAGGTGTTGAAATTTCAGAGGTAGATGGAAATATGAATCCCTACTTTGGAACAGAGGAATATGTTGAATGTGATGGAGTGATATTATCCGTTGGATTAATACCTGAAAATGAAATAGCAGAATCACTGGGAATTGAGATTGATAAATTGACAAAAGGTCCTATAGTTGATCAAAATTTTATGACAATGATGGATGGTGTATTTTCCTGTGGCAATGCACTTCATGTAAATGACCTTGTAGATTATGTATCTGAAAGCGGGGAGCTTGCTGGAAAAAATGCAGCACTATATGCAAATTCTAAAACCTCAAGAGAGAACATTTCCATAGGATTTGCAAATAAAGACTTTTTATATGTTGTACCTCAGATGATAGACATAAAATCAGAAAATAAAAAAGCAATTTTATATATTAGGTCAAGTGAGATAAAAAATAAAGTAGTCATACAAGTTAGAGCAGGGGAGACTATTGTTTTTAATAAGAAATACGGAGTCTTAAGACCACCTGAAATGGAAAGGCTTGAAATTGATATATCAAAGATTAATTCGGATATTGGAAAAATAAACATATTTATGGAGGGGTAAAAATGAAGAATATGACATGTATCATATGCCCCTATGGATGTCTTCTTGAGGTGGATAAACAGGGAGGGGAATTTATAGTAAAGGGGAATAAGTGTAAAAGAGGAATAGAATTTGGCATAAATGAAATGACAAACCCGAAAAGAAGCATATGCTCAACTGTAAAAACTGCATACAAATCAGTGCCAAGGCTGCCAGTTAGAACAGACGGAGAAATTCCATTAAGTTATATATTTGTGGTCATGGAGGAAATAAATGATATAAAACTTGATCATCCAGTACACAGGGGAGAAATAATTATTAGGGATGTTCTTGGAACTGGAGTAAATATTATTTCAACCTCTGATATGTATTATCTTCTTGGGGAGGTATTAAATTAATGGATGGGTATATGCTTTCAATTGACTGTGGCACACAAAGTGTAAGAGCACTTATGTTTGACAGGTTTGGAAGTCTTTTAGATAAGGAAAAGATAGAGTTCGAACCATACTTCTCAAGCCAACCTGGCTGGGCAGAGCAAAACCCTGAGCTTTACTGGCAGAGTGCTTGTACAGCGTGCAAAAGGCTTAAAGAAAGACTAAAAGGAGAATGGGAGAATGTAATAGGAGTTGTAGTAACAACTCAAAGGGACACTGGGGTAAATATAGATAAAGATGGAAAAGTTTTAAGACCTGCAATAACATGGCTTGACCAAAGAATGGCGAAGTGTTGTGAGCCATTGTCTATTTATGACAACATTGCATTTAAAACAGTTGGAATGGAAAGAGCCATTGAAATAACAAGAAGGAAAAGTAAGGCAAATTGGATAAAGGAAAATCAGCCCGAAATATGGAATAGGACATATAAATATCTACTACTGTCAGGTTATTTTAATTACAAGCTAACAGGGAAATTTATAGATTCAATAGGAAGTCAAATAGGACATATACCATTTGATTACAAAAGACAATGTTGGCCAAAGTCTAACAGCAGCTATAGATGGAAGACATTTGGAGTTGAAAGGGAAAAGCTACCAGAACTTGTTAAGCCAGGGACTATTATAGGAGAAGTATCAAGGGAGACCTGTGAGATAACAGGGATTAAAGAGGGCGTGAAGATCCTTTCATCAGGCTCTGATAAGGGTTGTGAAACTCTAGGCGTTGGATGTCTTGACCTTGATTCATCAAGTATAAGCTTTGGAACTACTGCAACAATTCAGACAACATCAAGTCATTATTTTGAACCAATTCAATTTATGCCATCATATCCTTCAGCAATTCCTGGATATTTTAACCCTGAAGTAGAAATATTCAGAGGTTATTGGATGATAAGTTGGTTTAAAAACCAGTTTGCCTCAAGGGAAATGTTAGAATCAAAAATGAAGAACGTCCCACCTGAAGAATTATTAAACGAGAGACTTGGAGAAGTTCCTCCCGGCTCCCAGGGCTTAATACTGCAGCCATATTGGGGGCCTGGATTGAAAATGCCTGATGCAAAGGGTTCCATAATTGGCTTTGGTGATATTCACACAAGATCCCATATATATCGAGCAATTATTGAGGGAATTAATTATGGACTCATTGATGGGATGGAGAAGATTGAAAATAAATCAAAGACCAGGATTAAAAGAGTAATGGTTTCAGGTGGTGGGTCACAGAGTGATGCCATTTGTCAGATAACCGCTGATATGTTCAATAGACCTGTATATAGAGGCCAGACCTATGAAGCCTCAGGACTTGGTGCGGCGATTAATGGGTTTGTTGGAATAGGAATTTATACCTCCTATGATGAAGCTGCTTCCCATATGGTTCATCACAGTGAAGTATTTGAACCCAATTTAAAGAGCTGGAAGGTATATAAAAATCTCTATGAAAGGGTTTATAAAAGAATATATCCAAGGCTATCTGAGTTATATAAGGACATTCAAAGGATTACAGGATATCCAGAGATTTAAATTATGAGGGGGATTTAAAGATGTCTGATAAAAAATACAATGGGTTTTTACCTAAGTGGTCTGAGGATGCACCACCAAAAGATTCATACAGGTCAATATTAAAATGGGGTGCACCAAATGAGTTTAAGCACCCAAATGCAAAGCTATATAATTATATGAAAAAGACCTTTAAAATGACTGATGAGGATTTCAAAACTCATCAAAAGATGGGACTAGAAAAGGTTTCATACAATAGACCCATAGGTCTTACAAAGGAGCAGATAGAAACCTTCATAGGAATGATTGGCACTGAAAATGTAAATATGGATGATTATTCAAGACTTCAGATAGCATATGGTAAAACCATGATAGACCTTATGAGGCTTAGGGAAGGAATAGTTGAGAATGTACCAGATTTAGTACTTCATCCAAGGAACAGGGAGGATATTATAAACATAGTTAAGTACTGCAACCAGGAAAAAATACCTCTATATATTTATGGTGGAGGCTCATCTGTTACACGTGGAGTAGAATGCGTTAAGGGTGGGGTGTCCCTTGATATGAGAGTCCATATGAAAAGGGTTATTAAGTTTAATGAAGAAAATCAGACAATAACAGTTGAAGCAGGAATGTCAGGTCCAGAGCTTGAAAAAACACTAAACGATGCAAAAACCCTATTTAATGCTAAAAGAGCATATACATGTGGACATTTTCCACAATCCTTTGAATATTCATCAGTTGGAGGATGGATTGTTACAAGGGGAGCGGGACAAAATTCAACCTATTTTGGAAATATTAGAGATATGGTTATATGTCAAGAATATGTTACTCCTGTTGGAATAATAAAAACAGATGAGTACCCGGCAACATCGACAGGTCCATCAATAGATGAAATAATGATGGGAAGCGAAGGAGCATTTGGGGTGCTAGTGACTGCAACCCTTAAGATATTTAGATATATGCCTGAAAATCAAAGAAGATTCAGCTATATATTTAAAACCTGGGAGGATGGAAGAAACGCAGTTAGGGAAATAATGCAGGGACAGTTTGGATATCCATCTGTATTTAGACTATCTGATCCTGAGGAGACTGATTTAGCTCTTAAGCTCTATGGAGTTGAGGGGACGGTTATCGATAAAATGATGTCAGCAAGAGGATACAAACCTATGGAAAGGTGCCTGCTTCTTGGCCTCAACGATGGAGATGGGGATTTTACTAAACTAGTTAAAAGGAAGCTACACGAAATATGCAAGAAATATGGAGCAATGTATACAACAGGATATGTTACAAAGAGATGGGAAAAGGGAAGGTTTAAAGACCCATACATGAGAGAGGACCTGCAGGATTATGGTATTATGACAGATACACTAGAATGTGCAGTATCCTGGGATAAGATGAATGAAGTATATGAGGGTGTGAGAAATTATTGTCATAGTAGACCCAATACCATATGTACAACCCATATATCCCATTTTTACCCTCAGGGAGCAAACCTCTATTTCATATTTATAGCTAAAATAAACAAGATAGATGAATATCTTGATTACCAGTATGGAATTCTTGATAACATACAAAAATATGGTGCTGCAATGAGTCATCATCATGGAATAGGCAAAATGACAGCCCCCTGGCTTGAAGACCAAATAGGCAAAAATCAGATGGAGG
>JBEQBT010000061.1:0-14653 GCA_041639705.1 Clostridiaceae bacterium
CTGAACTCGGTGCATCTGTCATTATTAACAATAAATATTTAGGTGTTGTTTATAAAAACGATATATTTATTAAACTTAATGTAAACGATAAATTAAAGGGATATATAAGTAAAATCAGAGAAGATGGTAAAATTGATGTAAGTATAAGAAAAATGGGATTTGATAAAGTACTTGATTCTAAGGATGCTATTATGCAAAAGCTTCAAGAGGCAAATGGATTTTTACCCTTGACAGATAAGTCATCTCCACAGATAATCGAAGAAACTCTTGAAATGAGTAAAGGTGCATTTAAAAAGGGTATTGGTATGCTATATAGAGAGAGAGTGATTGAAATTACTGATACAGGAATAAGACTAATCGATAAATAAATATTTTGACATATACATATATTAGCAATAAATAAAATCATTATGATAATGAACGTAAATAAGCATCTCATATAAAATTGGAGATGCTTATATTTATTTCAAATAATAACACTAATAACCCTTATTTCTGGTATTAAATCATATCTATATGTTATACAATGTTTATATAAATATCCCGAAAGTATAACATTGGAGGAATATTATGAGAAGAAGATATAAGAAACCAATCATAATTATAGGTTTAATTATTTTGTTAATAGCTATTTTCCTAAATGATGATATAAGAGGAGTATTCAAAGCAGCGCTATTAAATGCAAGCAGCATAATTACTTCTAAGAATTTGGATAGTATTAATAAATATGAAATAGATTTGAAACTAGACGATGGCAATAGAATTCTTTCAGGCAAGGAGAAAGTTACTTATTTTAATAAAAGTGATAAAGAGATGAAGGATATATATTTTCATGTTTATCCTAATGCATTTAGCAAGGATGAGGCAGTACCAGTTATGTTTAATGATTCCTCCTACGCTTATCCAAATGGGTTTAATCCTAGCTATATTGAAATATTGAATGTAAGTATGGAGGGTAAAAAAATTAAATATTCTATTAGTGGAGTTGACAGCACAACACTGAAGCTGGAACTGAAGAAACCTATTAGGTCGGACGAGTATGTAAAAATTTTAATTGATTTTCAACTAAAGATACCAGATGCAAGAGATAGAATTGGATATTATGAAGGATTATACCTATTTGGAAACTGGTATCCAATAGCAGCAGTATATGATAATACTGGATGGAACCTTGACCCCTTCTATGATATTGGTGATCCATTTTACAGCGACTCTTCTAATTACCAGGTTAAAATAACTTTACCAGATAAATATATTATTGCATCTACTGGAAATATAATAAGTGAAAAGATAGAAGAGGGGAAAAGAATTATAAGTATAGAAGCTCAATCTGTTAGGGACTTTGCATGGGCAGCTAGCAGCAAATTTAAAATATATAATAAGAATGTTGATGGTATAAATATAAAAGGTTATTTTTTGAATTCTGATAGAGAAAGAATAAACAATGCAATGTCAACTGTCGAGAATACATTTAAGACTTTTAATGAACAATTTGGGAAATATCCATATGAAAGCTATTCCATAGTTGAAACTCATTTCCCTTCCGGGATGGAATACCCAGAGCTTGCTTTTATCCCCAATACCTATTTTAATGGCAGTAAATCAATTTTAGGGCTTGAAGGGGTGATAGTTCATGAGACTGCACATCAATGGTGGTATGGTGTTATAGGAAATAATGAGATTGATGACGCATGGCTTGATGAAGGCCTGGCGACCTACTCAAAAGTTATATATTTTGAAAAAATGAATGGAACTCTATTTGGAAGGAATTATTATGAAAAAAATATCCTCTCAATATATGAGAATAAACGCAAAAGTATCAAGGGCAAGGAAATCCTATTAAAGCCTATTTACGAGTTTGATGGGTGGAAAGAATATGATACTCTAGCTTATAAAAAGGGAGCTGTTCTTCTTGATGCTCTAAGAAATAAAATAGGCGATAGGTCGTTCTTTGCTATATTAAAAAGATATTATAATGAAAATAAGTTTAAAAATGTAAAAACACAAGATTTTATTGATGCTGTAGAAAATGTGACAAATAAAAAATGGAATGTTTTTTTTGATGAATGGATACTTGGTAAATGATAATACAAGTAATAAAGCATAGCTAAATGATATTATAACCCTCACTTAGCTATGCTTCAACTATTTGCTTCCTTTCCTATTAGGTCTTGGTTTTCTGGATTTATTTGAAGAGCTTCTTCTAGAACTCTGTTCCTTTTGAAAGGCACCACGTTTAAAGGATGACATTTTAGTTTTGCTTACATCTTTGTGAATAATTGAGGATTTACGACCTTGAAGCTTTCTTTTTGGTTCGATTTTTTCATTTACTACTTCAATCCTTCTATTTATTCCCAGCTCAATGGCTCGAAGTGACTCATGGTCATTGGAAGTTACAAAAGTATATGCAACACCTGTTTGACCTGCCCGGCCTGTACGTCCTATTCTATGTATATAGCTATCAACATCCTGGGGAATATCATAATTAAATATATGACTAACTCCTTCAATGTCTAATCCCCTTGAGGCGATATCTGTTGCTACAAGTATTTGAAGCTTTGCATCTCTGAAGCGCCTCATAACTTGATTTCTTTTAGATTGAGACAGATCCCCATGAAGCTCATCAGATGCAAAGCCATGTCTAATCAATGCTTCATTAACCTCAGAGGCTCTGGATTTCGTTTTGCAAAACACAATAGCAAGATAGGGGTTGACCTGGCTAATAATACTGCAAAGAGTTTCAACCTTTCCATCCTCTGTAGTCGCTATAACCAGCTCCTTAATCTCATCAAGAGTTACGTGCCTTGACTGAATTTTAATTTGAAAAGGTTTTTTCATGTAGTGTGCTGCTAGGGTTTTAAGCCCCCTAGGAATTGTAGCTGAGCAAAGAATGGTTTGACGTTTCCCAGGGGTCATTTTAATTATATACTCCACTTCTCTCATAAATCCCATATTAAGCATTACATCGGCTTCATCCAAAACAAGCATTGAAGTATGGCTGAAATCCACAGTTTTTCTTAAAATATGGTCTGCAATTCTTCCAGGAGTTCCAATCACTAAATGGGGACTTCCTTTTAACCTCTTTATTTGTCTTTCTACATCCTGACCACCGTACAATGCAAGAACATTTACATCTGCCTTAGGGGCGAATTTTTCAATTTCCTTTGTTATTTGAATTGCCAACTCTCTGGTTGGAGAAATAATAAGCCCTTGAATATATGGATAAGCTACATTAATCTTTTGCAGCATTGGAAGTATAAAAGCTAGAGTTTTACCTGTACCTGTTTGGGATTGGGCTATAATATCCTCACCAGCTAATAATTTTGGTATTGCTTCAACTTGAATTTCTGTAGGTTCAGATATACCACTATTTTTTAATATATCATTGAAATCAACTCTTATACCAAGAGTTAAAAAATCATTCACCATTTAATCAACCTCCTTATGAATATTGTTTATCAAAATTCTTTACATCATTCTAACATAATGTGAATAACATTAATTTATAAAAATATAAAAGTTTTTACATAGTTATAGTATATACATAATAATATCTTTGGTCTATTGAATTGTTAAATTAAATTAAAACTTAATATGAATATTTAAAAAAGGAGGCAGCCTGAAGCTTTTACTTCAGGCTGCTTAGTTAGGAGTAATAAGTAATTATGTATTAATAGAAAGCACAATTTAAAGAAACGTAAATGGAAAATTATTACAATTAGTATAACATAAAAATTATTAAAAGTTAATATGTAAACAAGAAATAAACAAAAAATGGAAAAAATGTTATAAATATGTGATATAATTATTTATACAAAGGAATTAAACATTACTGTCTAATAAGTAGAGGTGATTTATTTTGAAAAATAAGGATAGAGTATATAGCTATTTAAAACAACTTACAGAAGAATTAAATTCAGAAGGAAAGTTAGGCTTTACAGCTGAAGAAATAGCTGAATTCTTATCTTTAAGAAGAAATGTAGTAAGTCACTTACTTAATGAATTGTATATTGAGGGTAAAGCTGTAAAAATCAATACTAGACCTGTATATTTTTTAGAAAGAGAGTTTTATGAAAGGAATAAAGAAATTTTAAAAATTGGGAAAAATGATAAAATAAATTTTGAAGCTGATTCTATTAACAATTTTGGAGATGTGTTTAAAAAGCTTATAGGCTACAATGGAAGCATTAAACCTCAAGTTGATCAATGCAAATCTGCAGCATCATACCCACCTAAAGGATTACCAATATTTTTGATTGGAGAAACAGGAGTAGGGAAAAGCTATATAGCACAGTTAATATATGAATATGCAAAGGAAATTAGAGCAGTTGAATCAAATGCTCCTTTTGTTGTATTCAACTGCGCAGAATACGCTAATAATCCTGAACTATTATCTGCAAACCTAATGGGTTACCAAAAGGGAGCCTTTACAGGAGCGATTAAGGATAGAACAGGACTATTAGAAGAGGCAGATGGAGGATTTTTATTTTTAGATGAGATTCACAGACTTTCTCCTGAGGGCCAAGAAAAACTTTTTCTTTTTATGGACAAGGGTATATTTAGAAGGCTTGGAGAGACAGAAAAATGGAGAAGCTCAAATGTTAGATTTATATTTGCTACTACAGAAGATCCAGACAAGGCATTACTCAGAACCTTTTCTAGAAGAATCCCTTTAACAGTAAATATACCATCCCTTTCAAAAAGACCTGCAAGCGAGCGACTGCAGCTTATATATCACTTTTATCATGAAGAAGCAGTTAATATAAAAAAAGACATTATGGTGAGTAAACAGGTTTTAAACCTCCTAATGGGTGCCAGGATATCTGGAAACATAGGAAGAATGATGAATATTGTAAAATACAGCTGTGCCCATGCATATAGTAAAATTGTTCCCAGTAAAATAAAAATATTAAGAATACATTCCTATGATTTCCCTAATGATACTTTATTTGAGATTGATGATGTTCCAAAAAATAGCTTTGACTTTAATTCAATGTTTATATCTCAAAATGTACATGAAGAATATACTAATAATAAATTTAAAAATGAAGAGGAAATTGATAAAATAAATAGTAAAATACTTAATCTGATTAACAACTATAGTATGAGTAAAATAAGTGATGAAAAGTTTGAGTATGAGGTTTCACTATATATTAATGAACTTACTGACAAGGTAGTGTTTAGAAAGGGTGACTATAAGGCAAATTCATTGATCTTTATTATGATTATGAGAACAGTAGAGAATGTATTAAAAATAATTGAAGGAAACTATGGAATAAAATATTATGGTAATACAGCACAAATATTAACCCACTACATAATTTATTTTCATGAAAGCCTATTTGAGGACAAAAAAGAAGAGAAAGTTAACATGGAAAACATGCTGGAGTTTGTTAGAAAGGTTTTTTCAAAGGAATATTTATTAGCAAGGAAAATGATCAGTAATATCCAGGCAAACCTTGATATTAAGTTCAATGAAAAAGCATTCGTATACTTTACACTATATATTAGAACTATTAGTAATAGAAGTCACTCAGATGAAATTAATTCTATAATAATTGCACATGGTTATTCAACAGCGAGCAGTATCTCAAGTGTAGCAAACAGACTGCTGGGACAATTCATATTTGAAGCATTTGACATGCCAATAGAATTACCTACCAAAGATATTATGATCATGGTTGAAGATTATATTAGAACAGTTGACAGATCAAAAGGGATTATTATACTCGTTGATATGGGATCCCTTGAAGAAATATACAAATCACTTATAAATGTTGTCGATGGGGATATTGGTATAATCAATAATATTACTACTCAACTTGCACTAGATGTAGGGAACCGAATAATACTTGGACAACCTATGGAGCAGATAATAAAAGAAGCGGTAAAACAGAATAATTCTAGATACAAATTCATAAAATCAAAGACACAAAGGAAAAATACAATACTTACAACCTGTATGACTGGAATTGGTACTGCCAAAAAAATAAAGCTACTCTTAAATGACTGTCTAGGAGCAGGAAATACTGAGATTATTGCATATGATTTCAATAGATTAAAGAATAATGGTATAAATGAAGAAGTTTTTAAAAACTATAATGTAAAGCTAATAATAGGAACTTCTAATCCTGATGTTCAAAGTATTCCATATTTGTCTCTAGAGGAACTAATAACTGGTAAGGGGCAAAACATTTTATCAAGTATTCTAAGTAATCTTATAGATCCTCAAACAATAGAACATATAAATCATGAAGTTATTAAAATGTTCTCCCTACAAAATGTCATAAATCATCTAACAATTTTGAATCCTGATAAGATTATCGATATGGTTGAAAGTGTTGTTTTAAGACTTGAGACAGGACTAAAATTTAAATTTGAAAATGAACTAAAAATTTCTTTATTTATACATGTGAGCAGTATGATAGAAAGAATTATTACAAAGGATGAAATTATAGAATACAATGGTCTGGAAAATTTTATACAGTGTCATAGGGGGTTTATATGTATTGTTAAAGACTCTTTTAGAGTTATTGAACAAATCTATAAAATAATTATACCAGATGCGGAAATTGCAGTTATATATGAAATAATACAATGCAGAGCAGTCGAATTGGATGCATAGTAAGCCAGATAGCTTTTACGCTATCTGGCATGTTTTTGCACTAACTGGACAGTTTACTGTTTTTTACATTGTAATAAAAAGCTTGTGGGATTTATTGAAAGTGTAATAGACAGTTCATAAATAATTTGATTTATTCATATAGTGTCATATAAAGATTATTTATAAACTTTTTTTGAATTAGTAAATCCTTGTAAAGCTTAGGAAATAATTCTTGGCATGTATTTTGCATTTCAATATATATAATACTATTGTTTCATATGGGAGGTTTAAAATTTGAATAACCAACTGTTTGGTAACGCTTCTAAAAAAATATTGTGAAATGCAAATTTTTAAAATTGGTGAAGTGGAAATTGTTGCAATGCCTGTTGAATTGTTTGTAGAATATGGTCTTGAGATTAAAAGCAAATCACTTTCTCCAAATACTATAATAGCTGGTTATGCCAATGAAGTATTAGGTTATGTGTATACAAAGGATGCAGCAGAAAAAGGTGGTTATGAGGTATATGATTCACCATTTTCTATTGAAGCAGGTGAATTTATTATAAACAAGGTTTTGAAAATGGAAAAAACATTATTTCGTTGTGCTGGGAGGAATATGAAGTGATTAATATTTTATTATTATCACATGGAAAACTTGCAGAGGAATTTCTAAATACAATAAAGCTTATTATGGGCAATCAGCAAGGTATACATGCTCTAGGGCTTGATGAGTCAGAGAGCATTGAAAACTTTAAAAATAGAATTATAGATGAATATTTAAAACTTTATAGCTCAGATGGAATTATAGTTTTAACTGATCTTTATGGTGGAACACCAACAAATGCAGCAATATTTGGATTATTAAGCAAATATGAAAATTTAGAGATTCTAACAGGGCTAAATCTCCCAATTTTACTTGAAGCGGTTGTAAGAAGGGATCAACCAGTTAATGAATTGATAAATAGCCTAAAAAAGGCAGGAGCTGAAGGAATAATTAATATTAGAGAGGTTATGAAGCAATAATATTGCCTCATATCACATAAATATTATAAGGAGGGATTTTAAAAGATAATCAAGTCTATCCATTATTTTATTATTAAAGGAGGTTAGTAGTTCAATGGAAGTTACTGTTTTTCAGATTATTGCATTGACGTTATATGCCTTCCTGGCAATCCTTGATGGACTTGGAACAGACATAGGCATGAGTAAGCCAATTCAAGCAGGATTTTTTGCAGGTCTTATAATGGGAGATGTTAAATTAGGACTTATGGTTGGAGCAACATTACAACTTATGATATTGGGAGTTGGAACCTATGGTGGCGCATCAATACCCGATTTCATGACTGGTGCATTACTTGGTACAGCATTTGGAGTTATATCAGGTAAGGGACTTGAGTTTGCATTAGGACTAGCAGTTCCAATTGGTCTTTTCCTTGTTCAGCTTGATGTATTAGCAAGATTTTCAAATACTTATTTTATGCATAGGGCAGATAAATATGCAGAGGTTGGAAATACAAAGGGAATAGAGAGAATGAATCTGCTTGGTGCACTACCCTGGGGTCTTTCACGTGCTATTCCAGTTTTCATAGCATTAATATTTGGTTCTAATATTGTAGAAGGTCTTTTAAAGGTATTCCCAACTTGGTTAATGGGAGGTTTAAAGGTATCAGGTGGAATACTACCAGCACTTGGTATTGCAATACTATTAAGATATCTTCCTGCTAAAAAGTATATTGCATACTTGATTATAGGATTTGTTGCTGCTGCATACTTAAAGATTCCTATGGTAGGTGTTGCATTAGCCGGTTTGGCAATTGCTTTTATTAACTTTACAAATAAGAGTAGCAAAAGTATAACTGCAGGAGGTGTAGGTTTAGATGAGTAATGAAGACAAGAAATTAACCAAAAAAGAGTTAATGAAAATTAACCTCCGTTGGCAAATAGCAGGACAGTGGGGCTGGAACTATGAGAGAATGCAGGGGCTTCCATATTGCTACGTTATGATGCCTGCGCTAAAAAAGTGGTATAAGGATGAGGAAGAGCTTAAAAAGGCATTAAAAATGCATCTTCAGTTCTACAATACAGAACCAGACATGTCACATTTAATTATTGGTGCAGACCTTGCAATTGAAGAAAAAAGCGGTATTGATGGTAAGGATGCTGTATCTGCTATTAAAACAGGTTTAATGGGACCTTTTGCAGGAGTTGGAGATACAATATTTGGAGTTATTTCAGGAACAGTATTTGGTTCAATTGCAGCTTATATGGCTATGGAAGGAAATTCACTTGGAATATGGATTTGGTTAATTTGGTTGGTTTTCAGATGGTTCCTAAGATGGTGGTTTATTAATCTTGGTTACAAACAAGGAACAAAGCTAGTATCAACAATGAGTGGCAAAATAAAGGATATTACTGAAGGTGCAACTATACTAGGGCTTACAGTAATTGGTGCTCTAATTCCAACTGTTGTAAGAGCAAATGTACCATTTGTATTTCAATCTGGAGATGTTCAAATGAAACTCCAGGATATTCTAAATCAAATTATGCCTGCAATTATTCCTGTTTGTCTTGTTGGAGTAACCTATTGGCTTCTTGCAAGAAAGGGTATGAATTCAACAAAGGCAATATTCCTTCTTCTATTAATAGGTATTGTTTTGTTTAACCTTAAAATATTAGGGTAAAACTATTTGCACCCGGAATTCCGGGTGCAAAAGTTTAATAAGAAGCAAGGAGGGTATTATGGGAATTATTCATGTGAGAATAGATGATAGATTAATTCATGGGCAGGTTGCTGCATTTTGGTGTAATATTCTAAAAGCTCAAAGAATCATGGTCGCAAATGATCTAGTTGCAAATGATGAGCTGCAAAAGAGTGTCCTTAGAATGGTTTCTCCTCCAGGAGTTGCAACATCAATAATCACTAAGGACAGGGCAGCAGAAAACATAAATGCAGGCAAATATGATGCTGAAAGAGTAATGTTAATTCTAAAAAGCCCCAGGGATGCATTGGATTTAATAAAACTTGGTGTTGAAATAAAAAATATTAATGTAGGAAATATGGCACACCATGATAATACAGTTCAAATAAAAAGATCTATTAATGTAACACAGGATGATATTGAGAATTTTAAAAAATTAAATACAGATGGAGTTAAATTAACATCAATAATGGTGCCTGATGAACCAACAACGAATTTAATGGATTATATAGAAAAGCTTGAAAAGCATAAATAAGAGGTGAGGGTTATGAGTTATTTGAAATATTTTGATGTGGTCGAAGAGTTAATTAATGAAATAAAGAATTCACAAAGAGAGAATATTCAAAAGGCTGCCTCAATAATTGCAGAAGCAATAATGAATGGTGGTATTGTTCATTCCTTTGGCAGTGGACATTCCTATGCAGCAGCTATAGAGGTTGCAGGCAGAGCAGGAGGCCTTATTTGTGCAAAGGCAATAGAAGAACCCTCCAGAGGAATATATGAGATGGTAGAAGGTGTAGGCACAAGATTAATGGGAACCTTTGACTTGCGTGAAAATGATTGTGCTATCCTAATATCTAACTCGGGAAGAAATCCACTTGGAATAGAAATTGCTAACCATATTAAAAACCATGGGAACAAAATTATAGTTGTAACCTCCCTTGAAGCTTCAAAAAATCTTAAATCAAGGCATTCATCTGGTAAGAATTTATACGAATTTGCTGATGTAATACTGGACAATAGGGTTATGGAAGGTGACTCATCTGTTGAAATTGAAGGAATGCCTTGGAAAATAGGTCCCACATCTTCAATTGCAGCAGCACTGCTATTAAACTCAACAATTATTGAAGCAGTTGAAATAATGATATCAAAGGGCTTTACTCCACCAGTTTACTTGAGTGCAAATATTGATGGAGGACCTGAACATAACAAGGTGCTGGTTGCAAAATATGCTGAAAGGCTTTATAGAAAGTAGTGGTCCATGTTCCCAAATCAACAAGGAATGGATAGTATTACTTTAGTCCTGGCATTTGCCAGGGCTTTTTAATAAATAAAAGGAAGTGAGTAATTTGAATTAAATACAATTCCATAGCAAACAATAAATGAGTAGATTAATTAAGCTATGGAGTGAATAGTATGAAATGTAAAATTCTAAAAAATAGCATTGTAATTCTTACAATACTTCTAGTATTTTCGTTGATTATTGAAGTATATATGATTAATGATAATAGTATTGGATACGTATCTGAACAGGACAGTAATCAATCTGCAAGAAAAAACATTGAAAAAGCTGTGGTTGTGGGACATGTGAGTGGCAGTGTTATAAAGGTTAAAATGGTGAATGGATTAGAGTGTAATGTTCAATTAGCTGGAGCATTTACACCCTTTTCGGGAAAAGATTATGATGCATCTTATGAATATTCATTAGATAAACTGCCAGCGGGAAAAACAATTTTTCTTGAAAAAGCTCTAAATTTTACAGAATTTAAGGGTTCTGAATACAAAATAAGATATATATGGATGAATGAACCTAGCAAAGATCCAGGAATTGATGAAATAAAAAACAATTTATATGATGCAAGAATAGTGATGGATGGGTTTGGATATAGTATACCTTCCTGGTACGACAGCTATTATAACAATTATATTGAAGAATATGGAAGATATGCATCAAAAAATAAGATGGGATTATGGGGAACAAAGTAAGATGAAGCTATATGATATTTATCATCTCTAATG
The DNA here is from genome assembly GCA_041639705.1 of Clostridiaceae bacterium. GTDB lineage: Bacteria > Bacillota > Clostridia > Clostridiales > Caloramatoraceae > JARDZI01. The sequence goes on from JBEQBT010000061.1 coordinate 11,323, forward strand.
TAATTGGAGGTGATTTTTTCTGCTTTTTTTGAGATGAAATTAATATATTTTATATAAACTATCATCTCATTTTCATATAGGTATTATGGTATAATTTAGTAATATATAGTTATAAAAATATAAGATAGAAATTTAACATCCTAACGAATTTATTAATAGGGGGACGATTTTATGAGTGAACAAAAGGTAATAGAATTAACTAAGAAAGTAAATACGGTTGATTCAATATATAAAGATTTATTAAAGCTTGGGATTCATGGTGGAGAAACTATATTGGTTCATTCTTCCTTATCAAGTATTGGTTGGGTTTGTGGAGAAGCCCAAGCTGTTGTAATGGCTCTTCAACAGGCTATTGGCATGAATGGAACTTTGGTTATGCCAACCCATAGCGGAGCAATTTCTGATCCAGCAGAATGGGCAAATCCACCTGTTCCTAAGGAATGGATACCAATTATATATGAATGTATGCCTGCATTTGAAGTAAACCTTACTCCAACTAGGGGTATGGGATGCATTGCAGAATTATTTAGGACATTGCCACAGGTCATAAGGTCCAATCACCCACAGGTGTCCTTTGCAGCATTGGGTAGATTTGCATATGATATTACTAGTAATCATCAACTTACACCGCAACTTGGAATGGAGTCTCCTTTGGGAAAAATGTATTGCTTAAATGCTAAAGTACTTTTATTAGGTGTTGGGTATGATTCTTGTACAAGCTTTCATCTTGCAGAAGCATTAAACAATAAAATGCCAAAAAAAAGAATGGGTGCAGCAATAATTGAAAATAATAAAAGAACATGGAAGTGGTTTGAAGACTTTGACTATAATTCAGATGAAGATTTTCAGAAGATAGGCAATGCATTTGAAGAAACTAATGATGTATTTATAGGTAAAGTTGGTAATGCAGAATGTAAGTTATTTGACATGAAAGATGGAGTTGACTTTGCAAAAAACTGGATACAAAATAATAGGTTTGGAAAGAAATGATAAGACTTGAAACTTATATTATATACATAAGCTAAACATAGCAGTGTATTAGTTAATACACTGCTATATTTATAATCTCATACTTCATTAATCAAGTGTTATATGGTAAAATTTTTTTATGTGTATATACTTATTTGATTAACTGAAAAGATGTGATAAAAGATATGAAAAACATTATTGGTATAATAGTTTCCTTTGTATTTACATTCTCAATAATTGGAATTTCAACTATTCTTACAAAACATAAGGTTCTCTCAGGTGAGGACAGTAGAAAATTTGTACATATTGGAGTATCAAATTGGTGGATAATTGCAATGATATTTTTTAGTAATCCAATTTATGCTTCAATTGCACCTATTTGTTTTATTATTTTAAACTATATATCCTATAAAAAAGGTGTGTTTAAGGTAATGGAGGGAGAAAGAAGCAAAAAGGATTTGGGAACAGTTTATTTTGCTATTTCACTTCTAATTTTAGCGATTATTACATTTAGCAAGGGAAGCCATCCATATGTTGGAGCACTGGGAGTACTTATAATGGGATATGGTGATGGATTTGCTGCTGTATTTGGTACTAAATATACCAAGCACTCATTTAAAATATGGAACAGTACTAAAACCTTATCTGGAACGTGTGCAATGTTTGTTTTTTCATTTTTAGCTGCATTTATTGTTTTGAAAATATATAGTCCAATTTCTGCACTACCAATTAGTGCTGCATTAGCATTAGTGGCAACCATTATTGAGATGTTTTCTCCATGGGGGCTTGATAATTTAAGTGTTCCATTATTAACCACCTATATTTATACATTAATTAAGTAAATAAATATAAAAATAAAGAAATTATATTCTGTAATATAAGGGATAGTCTCTATGCCTTCCTATTTCTGTTTTATGTAAGATACTAGGTAGGCATTAAAGTAAGTAATTACAATGTAAAATCGTATTCATTATAACTATTTTTACAAAGATTTATAATATCCATTGATGTAATAACGGCAGTATTCATAGGTAAGGTCAAAAAAAGGAAGTGTATCTATATGTGGAATATAGTCATAGGATTTTTATTTAGTTTTGTAATTGCATTTGCAGGATACAAGAAGGAATCATTATCCCTAAGTGGAGGAGTCTCAGCGGTTATTTTAGGAACATCCCTGTATTATTTTGGAGGGATATTTTTTTCAGCTATTATGGTAGCTTTTTTCATTTCATCTAGTATATTAACTAAATATAAAAAGGGATTTAAAAAGATTCTTGATGATATAAATGAAAAGGGAGGAAAGCGTGACTACATACAGGTTATTGCAAATGGTTTATTAGGTTTTATTTTTGCATTATTATTTTTTGTAACCCAAAAGCATGTTTTTATTCTTGCATATGCAACAGCATTTGCAGCCTCAAATGCTGATACCTGGGCTTCAGAACTTGGAGTATTAAGTAGGTCAAATCCCATATCCATTATATCATTTAAGAAAATAGAAAGAGGAATGTCTGGAGGAGTTAGTCCCATAGGAACTATTGCATCAGCTTTGGGAGCTGGTTTTATTGGTGTTATTTTCACAGTTGGATATATATTGCAATATGGTATTAATACAAGCTGGCTGAAGCTTTTTATATTATGCTCCTTCTGTGGCTTTATGGGTTCATTAGTAGACAGTTTAATCGGTTCAACACTACAGGCAAAATATTTATGTACTGTATGTGGTAAAAATACAGAAAAGAAGCTTCACCATGGAAGTAAAACAACTCATATTAGTGGAATTAAGTTTATAAATAATGACGTTGTTAACTTTTCTAGTGGGCTTATTGTATCTATCATTGCAATAGCATTATATTTTTTTATATAATAAAATTATAAAAATTATCATTTTGTATTACTTAGGAGGGCTTTTATGACTTTTGAAGAATACCAGGAGGAAATGAAAAGAACTGCATCACAGTTTGAAATTACAAATGAAAATCTGAGTCTTGGAGCAATGGGAATAGCAGGAGAAGCAGGTGAGGTTACAGATTACATTAAGAAGGTTGTTTTTCATTCCCATGAGTTATCAAAAGAAAAGCTAGCTGAAGAGCTAGGTGACGTAATGTGGTATTTAGCGTATTTATCAGAGATAATAGGCTATAGCTTAAGTGAAATAGCAGATATAAACTCAAACAAATTAAGAAAAAGATATCCAGATGGATGGGATGAAAAAAGAAGCATAAACAGAGTAGATACAGTTACAAACATATATATGCATATATAGACAAGGGGGAAAAGTTTTGTTAAAAGCAGTTATTTTTGATATGGATGGAGTAATAATAGACAGTGAGCCTTATCATTTGGTTATATGTTTAAAACT
>JBEQBT010000062.1:0-14469 GCA_041639705.1 Clostridiaceae bacterium
TGATAATGTCACTTGCAACAACATTGTCAGCACCATAGATGTTTCTCATATAAGCAACTAATTCAGAACCTATTTGTCCAAAAGCTCCTGTTACTAAAATCTTTTTCATGTTATACCTCCTGAAAATCTGCTATTACAGCAAATTTGTATGGAATAAATTTTTTATTAAATATCTTTATTTTTTATAGTATTTTATCCAAATTATATAAAGATATTTCAATTATTCACACAATGAATATTATAATCTTTTACCCATCAAGTTTTCAAGTCCTGGTTTTACGTTTTCGACATTTCTTTTAAAAAAATCCGGGCATATTACTCCCGGATTAATTTATTACATCAACAATAAATACTGTTAAATCTTCCATAAGATTTAGTTTGTGTTCTGTAGTATTCTGTCCCGAATTCCTGTGTGCAAATATATCTATAACAGGTCTCAAAGGCATTGCCATTTGTATTTCTGAAACTTTGCCAATCTCTCCAGTGCTTAATAATACTGTAGCACCTAAAGGATAAATAGCAACATTCTGAACAAAAATTTTTGTTAAAGTAGGATCTGCAATAACACCATTATTATTAATAATATATTCTGCCGCTTCATGTGGAAGAATTCTACCCCTATATACACGGTTTGCAGTAAGTGCATCATAAATATCACATATGGTTACAATCCTGGCAAAAAGATTTATATTAGTTCCTTTTAAATGTTCTGGATATCCTGACCCGTCCCAGCGTTCATGATGATGTAGTGCAATATTTGCAGCAGTCATATCCATATTAGAACTGTTTGTTATTATTTCATACCCATATATTGTATGTTTTTTCATAATATTAAACTCTTCTTCAGTAAGTGGTCCAGGTTTTAAAAGTATTTCCTTTGGAATTTTACCCTTGCCAACATCATGCAGCATTGCACCTAACCCAAGCCTGTAAAGGTCCTTACTACCAAGGCCTAAATTTTTTCCCATTATAATAGAATATATACATACATCTATAGAATGTAAGTATGTATAGTTATCCATATCCCTAATTGACCTTATTCTTAAAAAGGTTTGTGCATTCTGAATAACCTGGTCCACTATGTTTTCAACTACTTCAGCAATAACCTTAGTATCAATAGCTAGAGTATTTTTCACATTAAGCAAAACATCCTTTATAGCATTAAAAGCCTCCTGATAAATAACATCACTTTCAGTAGTCTGCATAATGATTGGATCAGTAGCTATAGGATTATCATTATCAATGGAGATTTCCGTAACGCCATATAATTCTAATTTCCTTATAAACTGCTGCTTTAAAATTGTACCTTCTGTAAGCAGTAGTTTACCATACTTATCAAATATATTTTTATTGACTTTCATACCTGGCTGTAAGTCTAGTATTTTTACCTTCTCCATAATCTCACCTACCACGTAAGAAATTCTACATAAAACTTCATATTCCTTCTTCCAAAACCACAAACTGCTAAATTCTACATATAAAAATGGCACACCTTGGTGTGCCATTAAATTTAAGTTTAAGCCATATACAGTTTTTCAAAGTATTCTTTTAACATTCTATCAACTGAAAATTCTATCCTGGTCGTTTCTATGCTGTTCTTCATCATCCCAACCCATTTTTTCCTATTATCATAATAGGTAGGAATTATCTCATTAAGCAGTACATAATATAGGGATTCTAAGTCATGGGCATCCTGCTCCTCTACATTGGGACTTTCAAACCCATCTCCTATCTGCCACCCATTTATTCCATGCTGGCAAGCCTCTGGCCACCATCCATCAAGTACACTGAAATTTAGAACCCCATTCATTGCTGCCTTCATTCCCGATGTTCCACTTGCTTCAAGAGGTCTTCTTGGATTATTAAGCCATATGTCAGAGCCTCTTGTTAGCATTTTTCCAATTGTCATATCATAGTTTTCAAGGAATACAACAGCACCTGGATACTTTTTAGACATATTCACAAGATTTGTTACAATTGCCTTCCCAGTATCATCAAGGGGATGTGCCTTTCCTGAGAAAACAATCTGTACCTTTTTATTCTTTAATAGTGGTTCTATTATCTTTTCATCACTAAATATAAAATTACTTCTCTTATATGGTGCTGCTCTTCTCGAAAATCCTATAAGCAATACATCAGCATCAAGTGTAATACCTGTTCTGTTCTTAATAAATTCAATCAATTCAATCTTATTTTCCATATGTGTTTTCCATAGGGCTTCACCGTCATTTGATGATTTTAACATTCTTTCATCAATCCAGGTTGGAACATGTATTGCATTAGTGATTCCAATTATAGGCTTTGGATAATCAACATTCTCCCACATTTTATTTGCAGTTTCTGCATGGAGTTTTGCAACAGCATTTGCCTTTTTACAGGTTCTAAGGGCAGCAACTGTCATACTAAATGGATTCCCACTTATTTGAATCATCTGATCCATTGTAAGACCATTGAATGCTCCCATATATCTTAATCTTTCAATAGGATGTTCCTCATTTCCCTGCTTTATAGGAGTATGAGTTGTAAACACCACCTGTTTCCTTGTTGCAGCAAGTGCATTTTCAAAGGACATACCTTCATCCATCTTCTCCCTTATAAGCTCTATTGCTGCTAGGACTGCATGCCCCTCATTAAAATGGTATACATCTGTTTTGATCCCAAGAGCCCTAAGTGCTCTTACTCCACCAATTCCTAGTACCATTTCCTGTGCTATACGTTCTTCTCCAAACCATCCATATAGTTGACCAGTAATCCATGTATCTTCGTTTTCAGGTAGGTCAGTATCCAGAAGGTAAATCGTGCCATTATTAAATTTTTCAACTTTCCATACCTTACAGGCAACATTTCTCTCACGAATATTTACATTTACCTTTACCCCTGTATCCTCAAGAAAATCATAATCATAGTTATGAAAACTGTCATAGGGTTTTGAATCTAATCCAATAATTTGGTCTGAATATCCTTGCTTCCACTTAAGTCCTATTCCAACTAATGGCAGGTTATTATCCTTTACACCCTTCATATGGTCCCCTGCCAAAATCCCTAGTCCACCTGCATAAATCTTAAAATCCGATTGGAGTCCATATTCCATACAAAAATATGCTACACTTGGTAATTGCCTGTTCATAAAAAAACCTCCTAAAGCATTAATAATTAATTGACTTTGGTTCATTATATTCCATTATAATATTAATGGTTTTTATAACATGTTTCTTTTAACTATGATATACTTACTTATAAAATTCAGTTATGTATCACAATTATTTATAAGCTAATTATATTAAAAATAAAATAATTGTGCAACCGTTTGCACAAAAAAACAAAATAATATATAATAAAACATAGATAAACATGAAATAACAAGTATTTCATTATATATTTTGAGCTTTTTAAAAGGAGGTGTATGTATGAAGGTTACGATAAAAGAAGTGGCAAAGTTAGCTAATGTTTCTCCTTCTACTGTATCAAGAGTTATTTCTGATAACTCAAGAATAAGCTTGGATACAAAGAAAAAGGTAAACGAGGCAATGAAGGAGCTTGGATATCATCCAAATGCAATTGCCAGAAGCCTTGTAAATAAATCTACTCATACAATTGGTGTAGTAATGCCAAAGTCAGCCCATTTATCCTTAGCAAACCCCTTTTTTCCTGAGGCCCTAAGGGGAATATCCGCACGTGCTAATAAAAAGGGTTTTTTTGTTATGCTATCTGTTGAGGATAATGAAATGGACAAACACTCTAATATTGAAAATATAGTACGAGCAGGAGTTGTAGATGGAGTTATTATGCTCTATTACAGGCTTGGGGATGAAACCTTCAATATGCTTAAGGATAACAAGTTTCCATTTGTTGTTGTAGGTAAGCCCGTTAATGGAAATTCTAACAGGGTTAACTATGTAGATAATGACAACATAGGAGCTGCTTATGAGGCAACAACTCACTTAATAAATAAAAACAAAAATCCTATTGGGCTAATAACCGGACCAATGAATTTAACAGTATCCCTTGATAGATTAGAAGGATATAAAAGGGCTCTTTCTGATAGGGATATTTCCTATAATTCTGACTTTGTAAAGGAATCTGATTTCTCTCAGGAGGGAGGTTTTAATGCCATGGTAACCCTTTTAAAAAGTGGAAATTGTCCTAAAGCCATACTAGCTACAGATGATCTTCTAGCACTAGGAGCAATAAATGCTATTAAAAAAGCAGGGCTTAAAATCCCAAGGGATATATCAATAATAAGCTTTAACAATATTCCAGCTGCTGAGTTTCTTACACCACCACTTACATCAATTGATATTAATCCCTTTGAGCTTGGGTATGAAGCAACAGAGCTATTATTTCAATGTCTTGAAAATAGGAAATCAACCTACCAGGCAAGGATAGTTCCAACTAAATTAATAGAGCGAGGCTCCTGTTAATTGTAAGTAAAATTTTCATTGACAGGTCATATTTTAGAATATATACTAAAGTTAATCAGTGCAAACGATTGCACAATTTATTCAAACTAAAAACATGATTTTATTAAGGGGGGGTTTTTACATGAGTAAAAAAATTGGGAAGGTATTAGGATTAATACTTTCACTAGTACTTGTAGTTGGAGTGTTTTCAGGATGTGCAAAAAAAGAAGCTGCTCCAGCTCCAGAAGAGCCTAAAAAACCTGTAGTATTAAAGATATGGCATTCCTGGACAGGCGGCGAGGAAGAAGCATTAAAAGAGGCAACAGCAAAGTACACAGAAAAAAATCCAAATGTAACCTTTGAGTTACTTTACACTCCTAATGATACATTTAAGGATAAGGTAACTAATTCAATCCAAACTGGCGACGGACCAGACCTGTTCTTCGGAGCACATGACTGGGTAGGACCAATGGCTACAGGTGCACTTATCGATCCTATAGATGATTATGTAGCAGATGTAAAAGCAGACTACATTCAAAGTGTTTATGATATAGCTTCATTAAATGGAAAGCATTATGGGTTTCCATTGTCAATGGAAGCTGTAGTACTTATATACAACAAGGACATGGTCACTAAAGAACCAGCTAATGTAAGTGAAATGATTCAAATTGGTAAGGACAACACAAAGAATGGAAAGTTTGGACTTGTTGTTGACCTTGGAAACACCTTCTACAACACATATGGTTTCTTAACAAGCTTTGGTGCAAGTGCATTAAAGGGTGATGGAGTTACTCCGAACCTAGATACTAAGGAATTTGCAGACTACATGAAATTTATGAAGAAACTTATAGTTGAAGATAAAATATTACCAAACCAGCTAGATTACGGTACAGCACAGAGCTTATTCTTAGAAAAGAAAGCAGCTTTCTGGATTAACGGACCATGGAGCTTCGGTGATATAGATAAGGCAGGAATTAATTGGGGAGCAATGCCATTCCCAACTAATGATATAACTGGTAAGGACTCAGCTCCATTCGTAGGTGGAAAGATGGCCTTCCTTCCAAAAACATCAACTCAAAAGGATACAGCAGCAGACTTTGCTAAGTTCCTTACAGGAGCTGAAATGGGAAAGGTATTCTATGAAAAAGCTGGTACAATCTCAGCTAACAAGAACGTTGTAATGGACAAATGGACTGCTAAGCTTATAGCTGAAGCAGCAGGAAAGGGAGTTCCAATGCCAGTTGCTCCAGAAATGAACCAGATTTGGCAGCCAGCTAAGGATGCTTTAACTGCTGTTATAAACGATGGAAAGGATCCAGCAGCAGTAGCAAAGACTGCTAATGATCAGGCAATAGCTGCGATCAACCAAATGAAGGGCAAATAATATTTATTAAATTTTAATATAGGAATTAAGTCTGAGGTAATTCTCAGACTTAATTTTTAAGAAAAATTGGTAAAGGAAGTGAGAACTTTGAATACCATAACACAGAAAAAGCTCAATACAAAAAAAGAAAATAATAAGAAGAAAGCTTCCTTAATAAGTAGGATTAAAAAAAATAAAATAGCTTACATATACATTGGTCCAGCTTTGCTTGTAGTTATGCTTGTATCTATTTTCCCAATAATATATGGTGTAGGGCTTTCCTTTTTTAATATGAACCTGTATACAATGGGCAGTGGTACCGTTGAATTTGTAGGACTTCGAAACTATATAAAAGCCCTAGGGAGTTTAAATTCTCAATTTCTTATAGTGCTTCTAAGAACTCTAGTATGGACAGTTACAAATATATTTTTTCATGTAACCATAGGTCTTATAATCGCACTTGTGCTTAATAAAAAAGATTTAAAATTCAGGGGAGTATACAGAACCATAATAATACTTCCTTGGGCAATACCACAATTTATAACTGCTCTAACATGGAAAATGCTATATAATGACCAGTTTGGTTTCTTCAATTTATTCCTCAAAACACTGGGGCTTAATCCAGTACACTGGCTTTCAGATGGAAATATAGCTTTAATATCAGTAATTATAGTAAACATATGGCTTGGTTTCCCATTTATGAGCATGGTTGCAACAGGAGCACTTCAGAGTATTTCAAATGAATACTATGAGGCATCAGATATTGATGGGGCTTCATTTTTTCAAAAGCTGTTCAAAATTACACTGCCTCTATTAAAGCCTGCTATGTTACCCGCAATAATATTAGGCACCATATGGACATTTACAAACTTCAATGTAATTTATCTTATTACAGCCGGAGGACCAAACAATGCAACAGAAATAGTTTCTACCTACCAATTTAATGTACTCACAAGACAGAGTGCATTCTCCCTAGCTGCAACCTATTCAGTAATTGTTTCAATGATATTAATGATAATCACATTTATAAACATGAAGGTAACAAAGGCATTAAATCAAGAGGGGGTGGAGTAGATGAAGATGAAAACAAAAAGGAAAACGTCAAATTTTTTCGCTCACCTGTTTCTAATAATTGTATGCTTGCTTACCTTTGTTCCGATCTACTGGGTTTTGATTACAGCATTTGATGGAAGAATAGGGCTAGTAAGTACTGATTTTATTATATTTCCAAAAATACCAACACTGGAAAATTTCAGTAAAGTATTGACACACCCTGATTTTCTAATGTGGCTTAAAAACAGCTTTATATTTGCAGCAGGAACTACTGTTTTTACACTAACACTTGCAACCCTTTCAGCCTATGCATTTTCCAGATTTGACTTCCCTGGTAAAAAGGCAGGACTTGCATCCTATATAGTGTATATGATGCTTCCAACAACAGCTTCACTGGTTCCACAGCTGTTAGTTATTAAATATCTTGGAATTAAGAATTCATATTTGAGCTTGATATTAATTTGGTCAGCCGCCAATATGGCATTTGCAGTATGGAATCTTAAGGGGTATTTCGATACAATACCTAAATCCATAGAGGAAGCTGCAACCATAGATGGAGCAACTAAGTTTCAAATATTTACAAAAATAATGCTTCCCCTAGCAAAACCAGCCCTGGCCATTACTGCAATATTCATATTTACAGCTCCATGGACGGACTATGTGACCTCATATCTGTTTCTAACAGATGGAACAAAATATACACTTGCTCAGGGATTGTACTCCTGGGCTGCGGACTTCAGATCTGTTTCATGGGGTGCCTTCGCAGCTGGCTCAATAATAATGGCTATGCCCTTGACAATTGTTTATCTTGTATTCCAGAAATACATCGTAAGCGGTTTAACAGCTGGTGGAGTAAAAGGATAATAGACTTAACTTGAGATTTAACTGTATTAGAATTGGTAGAAAATAATAAGCTGTAAGCTGCATTTAGCTTCAGCTATAAGGAGGATAAAAAAATGGCTAATTTATCACTTAAAGGTGTATATAAAGTTTATTCTGGAAATGTAACAGCAGTTAAGGACTTTAATCTGGACATCGCCGATCGCGAATTTATTGTACTTGTAGGACCTTCAGGATGTGGAAAATCAACTACCCTTAGAATGATTGCAGGGCTTGAAGAAATATCCCAGGGTGAAGTATTCATTGGAGACAAGTTAGTAAATGACACACCTCCAAAGGACAGGGATATTGCAATGGTATTCCAAAACTATGCACTCTATCCACATATGAGTGTTTATGAAAATATGGCTTTTGGACTAAAACTAAGAAAGCAACCTAAGGATGAAATTGATAAAAAGGTTAAGGCCGCAGCTGAAATACTAGATATAAGTCACCTTCTTGATAGAAGACCAAAAGCATTATCAGGTGGGCAAAGGCAAAGAGTTGCACTTGGTAGGGCAATTGTTAGAGAGCCTAAGGTGTTTTTAATGGATGAACCTCTTTCGAATCTTGATGCAAAGCTTAGGGTTCAAATGAGAACAGAAATATTAAAGCTTCACCAGAGGTTAAAGACTACATTTGTTTATGTTACACATGACCAGACAGAAGCAATGACAATGGGTACAAGAATTGTTGTTATGAAGGATGGAATTGTTCAACAGGTTGATGCACCAAAGAAAATATATGATAATCCAAATAACATGTTTGTTGCAGGCTTCATAGGAAGTCCACAAATGAATTTCCTAGATGCAGAAGTTCAAACAAATGGTGGGGCTCTTACCCTAGTTCTTAATGATGGCACAAAGCTTAACCTTACAAAAGAACAGCAGGAAGTATTAAAGTCTAAGAATTATACTGGAAAGAAGCTTGTAATAGGAATCCGACCTGAATACCTTCACGATTCAAGTGTAGATGCTCTAAACAGCAGCTACAATGAAATTCAAACAGATGTTGATGTTACAGAATTAATGGGAGCTGAAATATATTTACATATTTCAATTGGAGGACATCCATCAATTGCAAGGGTTAGCTCCCAGTCAGAAGTTAAGATGGGAGACAAGGTTAAGCTTCAATTCCATTTTGACAAAATGCAGTTATTCGATAAAGATACAGAAGAAGCTATTAGGTAATTATATCGTTTTCTAGTTCCCCCTTATTATAAAATACGGCAGTTGAACTGCCGTATTTTTTTGTATTGACATATTTATCAAGTAAATATATAATTATGTTCTTGTTTGCTTTATAGGAAGAGTGCGTCGCAACATATGAATGTGAATTGCCTAGCACCTAACGGAGACGCTGTCATCCTGAAGGTCGTGAAGGGTCTTTCCCTGAGGTACCCATTTAGATCCGACCCTACGCTCAGGATGACATTGACTCTGCCAGTGACATTCATAGCAATGACAGTTAGTAGGGGCGAACAGTGTTCGCCCGCCATTGCGCATCAACAATCAGATAATAGCCTAACCCGTAGATACGTCGCGGGCGAATACTGTTCGCCCCTACATTGGGGTTACATTGTGTCGCTAACCATATAGCGCATGACAATAAAATTAAGCATTATTGAATTACATAAAAGAATATCCTAAATAAAACTTAAGCGGGGTGTTAGGATGATTGAAGTTGACTCCTTAAGTAAAGGCTTTAGAGTTGCGAAACGAGGTGCCGGTATTGGTGCAGCAGTCAGGTCCATGTTTAATCCTCAATATACTACAATCAAAGCATTAGATGATGTTTCCTTTAAAATTGACGAGGGTGAAATAGTTGGCTACATCGGTCCTAATGGTGCAGGAAAATCTACTACCATCAAGATCATCAGTGGTATATTAGTTCCTGACAGTGGTAAGTGCCATATACTAGGAAACACTCCCTGGAAGAATAGAGTTAGCCATGTTAAAAACATAGGTGTAGTATTTGGCCAACGTTCCCAGCTATGGTGGGACGTTCCTGTAATTGATTCCTTCAATTTGCTAAAGGATATTTATAAAATTCCTGAAAATACCTATAAAGATAACCTAGAGCTATTAACAACCACTCTCGACTTGTCAAACCTTCTTTCAACACCAGTTCGTCAATTGAGCCTGGGACAGAGGATGAGATGCGAAATAGGTGCTTCTCTATTACATAACCCAAAGATACTTTTTCTAGATGAACCTACTATTGGTTTAGATGCAGTTTCAAAAATAGCAGTCCGTAATTTTATAAAAACAATAAATAAAGAAAAAAGGGTTACCGTAATACTAACCACCCATGACATGAATGATATTGAAGCCCTAGCAGAAAGAATTATACTGCTTGGCAAGGGGAAAATACTGCTTGATGGCACTTTATCAGAATTAAAAAGCAGATTTGTTAATCACAAGACAGTAATCGTTGATTTTGGTGAAAATAATGATGATATACATATCGAAGGAACTACCATTCTTTCAAGGTCAAAGGAAAGAATGACACTATCTGTGGATTTGGAAAAAATCAAGGTTTCTGAGGTAGTTGGATTATTATCTGATAAACTGGATATTTTGGATGTTTCAATAGAAAACCGCCCTATTGAAGAAATTATAGTAGATTTATATAAGGCCTATAGTATATGAGTGTCTATTATTCCCTGTTTAAAATGAGACTTCTTAAGGGACTTCAATACAGAGTGGCGGCTCTGGCAGGAGTTTCAACCCAGTTTTTCTGAGGTTTTATTTATATAATGATTTTCCAGGCCTTTTATGGAAGTACCTCCATAGAACAGCCTATTTCTCTAAGAGAATTAATACAAGTCACCTGGCTTCAGCAGAGTTTTTTAGTATTTATAATGCTCTGGATTAGGGATAATGAACTATTTAATCTTATAACCAGTGGAAATATAGCATATGAGCTCTCCCGTCCAGCAGATATATACGGTCTTTGGTATGCAAAGCTTATAGCACAAAGACTATCTGGAGCAATGCTTAGATGCTTTCCAATAATTATTGTAGCCTCTCTACTTCCCTATCCCTACAACTTTACATTACCTCATAGCATAATTGCATTTATACTATTTCTTATTACACTAACACTTGGGCTGATTTTAATCGTATCAATATCTATGCTTATTTATATTTCAACCTTTTATACCATGTCCCCAATGGGTTCTTTATTAATCTTTAGTGTGTTAGGAGAGTTTTTCTCAGGACTTGTTATTCCAATACCACTAATGCCAGAAGGTATAAAAAAGCTAACCTATCTTCTCCCCTTTAGGTATACCTCTGACCTGCCCTTTAGAATATATGCAGGTAACATTGGAATAAGGGAGGGTGTAATTAGCATTGGCGTTCAGCTACTATGGATACTTTTATTAGTTAAACTTGGAAGGCTGTGGATGAAAAAAGCATTACGAAAAGTAATAATACAGGGAGGTTGATGTGATGAAACTATATTTCAAATATATGTCCATACTTTTAAAAAGTCAGATGGAATATAGAACTTCATTTATTCTTCTTTCCTTCGGACAGTTTTTCGTGCCATTTTTAATTTTTATATCAATGCTTATGTTCTTTCAAAGATTTCCAAGCCTAGGAGGATGGTCACTTTACGAAGTAGCCCTATGCTATGCTGTTACACATATTGCATTCTCGGTAAGTGAGTGTTTTGCAAGGGGTTTTGACAGCTTTTCCTCTAATGTTGTTAATGGAGACTTTGACAGAATTTTACTAAGGCCCAGGTCAACAGTGCTTCAAGTAATGGGTTCAAAATTTGAATTTACAAGGATAGGACGATTTATACAAAGCATAATTGTATTAGTATTTTCATTATCAAATATAAATGTGAACTGGGATATATATAAAATAATAACACTGCTTCTTATGATACTAAGCGGAATATTCATATTTACGGGAATATATATTCTAGGTGCAACCATGTGTTTCTGGACTATTGAAGGCTTGGAGGTAATAAACATATTCACAGACAGAGGAAGGGAAATGTCCCAGTACCCCCTAAGTATTTATAAGGAATGGGTGCGAAAGTTCTTCACATTTGTAATCCCATTTGGTACAGTGAATTATCTTCCACTTATGTTTATACTGGGAAAGAACGGTGCAACCAGCATTGCCTATATGTTTATACCACTTGCGGGGGTGCTATTTATCATTCCATGTTTATTGGTATGGAGATTTGGAGTTAAGCATTACAAGTCAACTGGATCATAGTGGGTTAAAAAGGGTACCAGCTAAATGAGAATTTTCCTAATCTCATCTAACTGGTACCTAATATCATTCATATTCCCAAGAGTAGGTGCGAACAGTGTCCACCCGTTTCTACACATTTACAATGATGGGATAACCTAAATTGCAGGTGTATTCGGGCGAACACTGTTCGCCTCTATGATGAGTTGCGTTTAGTCCTTATAAAAACAGCTTCCACCAATAAACTCTCTAATAATAGAATTATTCGGTATTTCATCCACCTCAACTGGTAGGAAATATTTAAGAAATCTTAGGAGCCGAGTCGCCTCTGAATAGGCTCTGCTGTTTCTATTTATCTGCTCTAGAAGAGGCTCTGCATATTTCTTGAGAGCGCCTAATTCATATACTAGAGTTGAATTAAACATGACATCCCCTTCCTCCTGAAATGGAAAGATGTTTTTATCCTCTCCCCTTCTCACTGAAGGCCAGCCTAATAGTGTGGTTTCAGCATCCTTTCCTCTTGTTCTATAATCCCTTACAATTCTTCTTAAAATCCTTACATCTGTTGTAGGAATTCTATTATGGTTGTCAATATTTAATTGGGTAAGTGCGCTTACATATATTTTAAATTTATTCTCTGGTTTAATATCTCTTGTCAATATCTCATTAAGCCCATGAATCCCTTCTGCAATAAGAATCATATCATCCGTCAGCTTTAGCTTCTTTCCGTTAAACTCCCTTTGCCCAGTTAGGAAATTAAAAGTAGGAAGTTCAATTTCCTCACCTGCCAGGAGCTTATTTAAATGCTCATTTAGCAAATTTAGATCCAGTGCATATATGGATTCAAAATCATATTCACCTGTTTCATCCCTTGGAGTCTCCTCCCTGTTTACAAAATAATCATCCAAAGAAATTGCATAGGGCTTTAATCCATTAACCTTTAATTGTATGGATAATCTCTTTGAAAAGGTGGTTTTTCCAGAGGAAGATGGACCGGCTATAAGCACTAATTTGACCTTATCTTTTTTTTCTGAAATCATATCAGCAATATGTGCCGTTTTCTTTTCATGAAGAGCCTCAGAGATTCTAATAATACCTCCCATCTCCCCAGTTGCAATTTTGTCATTTAATGCTCCAACATCCCCAACATCAAGTATTTCTGCCCACTCCTCAGCCTCTCTGAATACTTCAAATAGTCCTCTCTGCTCTAAGAATTCAGGTATTACCTTTGGGGAATAATTATCAGGATACCTCAATAAAAATCCTGGTTCATAGTACATAAGCTCAAACTGTTTTAAGTATCCTGTTGAGGGCACCATTTTGCCATAGAAATATCCATAAATACTTCCACACTTGCAAACATCCACTGTATCTTCCATCCAATATTTAAATAACCTAAGCTTATCCTTCATTCCATATTTGCTGAACACTTCCTCAGCCCTGTCTAATGGCATGGTTTCCTTGGTAAAAGGAGTATCCTCATCTATTATTTCTCTCATATGCTTTTCAATAATAGTTAAATCCTTTTTATTAAGCTCAGGAGTCTTATGAATTTCACCATAAATTCCTTTGCTAAGTGAATGCTCTATTGTTACATTTGCATGGGGAAATAATTCATCTACAGCTCTAATTAAAACAAATGTTAATCCTCTTGCAAATATTCTTCTTGCTTCATATGCCTCCAGTGTTAAAAAATCCACATTTGAATCCTCATAAAGCCTTTCATTAAGCTCTACCAAATCGTTATCCACCTTGGCTATTAAAATATCCACAGAATATTCCCTCTGGTGTTTTTTCGCAATATCTAAAAGTCCTATTCCGCTTTCATATTTCTCTACTCTTCCATCGAAAAGGGTAACTTTAATATTTGACATATGCATCATTCCTTTTTAAAATTATGTACTTTAATATTACAATACTCTATAATAAATCATACCATAAAAACCCATACTAAATAATATCATTCTATCCCCTTTTTAATACTCTATCCTACAGACCTTCATACACATTCCTATGGTTTTTATCCACATTATCCCCAATTATTTTAAAAAACATTATACATTTCTATGTCATATGCGTAAAAGATGACTTCTGTGAAGTCCTAACAATTGGATAGGATATTGAATTACCCTCCTTTTTATGCAATATATCCCACTAATTTTTGATTATTTACCTTCTTTTTTATTGAAAAGTGAAGTATAATACATATATATTAAACAACAACTGTTCAGGAGGCGTTAACAAAATGGGTGTTAGTGAAAGATTCTTAAATTATGTGACCTACGATACAAAATCAGATGATGAATCTACTACTGTGCCATCAACAAAAAATCAGCTTATTCTTGCTAAAGAACTTGCAAAGGAATTAGAAGAAATAGGTATGCAGGATGTATCACTTGATAAAAATGGATACATAATGGCTTCTCTTCCTTCGAATATGGAAAGAGCTGTACCAACTATAGGCTTTATTGCACATATGGATACTAGTCCTGATATGCCTGGTGAAAATATAAAACCTAAAATAGTAAAAAATTATGATGGTGGAAATATATTATTAAAC
>JBEQBT010000063.1:0-14458 GCA_041639705.1 Clostridiaceae bacterium
GAGGTAAGCCCGAGTATTAACATGTTTACAGCAACCTTTAAGCACAAAAAAATATTGCCATGAGCATGTATATTAATCTTTGATGTTTTTCGGGTTGCCATACTGTGTGTCTAATATTATTTACAAGGAGGCACTAAATTGGCCCAAATTTTAAATGTTCTTAACAATTCCTGCTGTGGAATAGACGTCCACAAGAGAAATGTAGTCGCTTGCATCTTAAAAGCAGACGAATTTGGTGAGTACACCAGTGAGATTAAGACTTTTTCAACAATGACCTGTGACCTTGAACAGTTACATAATTGGTTAAAAGAACAAAATTGTGAGAAGGTAGCTATGGAAAGTACCGGTATATATTGGATTCCTGTTTTTAATATACTTGAACAGGATTTCGATATTATCCTTTCCAATGCCAGGCAAATCAAGAATGTACCGGGAAGAAAAACTGATCCCAATGATTCAAGATGGATTGCCAAACTTCTCGCTTTAGGACTTGTGAACGGAAGCTTTATTCCGCCTAAAGATATCCGTAACATCCGCCAAATGACACGATATAGGTCAAAACTGGTATCTATGCGTACTTCTGAAAAAGACAGAGCACATAATATTTTAGAAGCTTGCAACATTAAGCTTTCATGCGTAGCTACTGATATTTTTGGTGTTTCAGGTATGGCCATGCTCAAAACTCTCATTGATAAAACTGAGGATGCTGATCCAAATGAACTTGCTCAACTTGCTAAAGGAGTTATGCGAAAAAAGATACCTGATTTAGCAAAAGCCTTAAATGGGAAAATGGATGAAAATAGTGCAAACATGCTGCAAATGGTTCTTGATCATCTTGCATATATCAATCAAATGATCGAAGAACTTGATCAAAAGATTGAAGAAAAATGCAAGCCTTATCAACAAGAAATAGAACTATTAGATACTATTCCAGGTATTGATAAGGTTGGTGCACAGGCAATCATTGCAGAAGTTGGCACTGACATGTCAGTCTTTGAGACTCCAGAAAGACTTGCGTCTTGGGCTGGACTCAGTCCAGGTAATAACGAAAGCGCTGGTAAAAAAAAAGTACTAAAACCAGACCTGGAAATCAGTATGTAAAAACAATCCTATGCCAATGCGCCCATGCAGCTTCCCATACCAAGGACACTTATTTGTCATCCAAGTTCTATAGCATCAAAGCGCGGCGAGGACCACAAAAGGCAGCTATTGCGACAGCAAGACATATTATGGTTTCAGCATTTTATATGATTCAAAATAAAGAACACTATAAAGAGCTTGGCGGAGATTACCTTTTAAAGCTCAGACCTAAAAATGTATCAAAGAGCATGATAAAACGACTTGAATCACTCGGCTACACGGTCATTGAAAAAACTGCTATTTAACTATCAAGGTTCACAAGTGAAAATCTAGTTAACATAATGCCATATTTTATATGGCTTGGGAGAGTGTTGTCTTTTTTTGATTGGCATCAGGCAGTTCTCCCAAGGCTAATGTTTCATATTAATTTTTATTTCTATCTTTAAAAATTAACATAAAAAGGGATTTCTAAACATTTTATATATTAAATTTTGATTTAGCGTTCTACCGCCCTTGGCGGTTTAGTTCAACTATTTCCTTATCGACCTCCATGTCGTTTTTACCTACTTTTATAGTGGTATTATCGACGTTGATGTCGTTTATTATAATTGTGGCTGATTTTAATCATCATTATTTTTAAGCATTATCTTATTATTTTACATCCCAAATTCCTCATCTATAACCTTATGAAGTCTTCCAAAGTTCAATTCTTCTTTGCAGTGATTTGCCTATAAAAAGGCCTTTACTAAATCCTCCACCGTGGATTCGAGAAGGGTAAAAAATTGAGTCATGGCAAACTCTTTTTTAACATCATTATCATCTTCACCAAAGGTTTGAATTATAAAACCTTCAATCATTTGATCCATACCCCATAATTTCAAGTGCAGAAGTTCATGAACTACCAATCTCTCAAGGTTTGTACTTTTGAGATTATTATTAATAAGCATTACTGCCTTTTTATCATCCATGTCAATTCCGGACTTTTGAAGGGATTCCCACTAACTTTTCGTACATCCAGCGTCACTCTACTAGACACTCAGAGTCCTTCTTCCTAGGCAGTGCTTGCTCCTAGTGAAGGTAGTGGAAATATTTCTTGGCCATGGGCTATGCTGATTCCTTTGTATATTTGAAATATCCTAACTTCTTTTTCTCAGCATCCCAGTCCACATAGCTATTGTAGGCATAAAAGAAAAGGCTAGAAATACATAGGGATTATTATTTCCAGATTCATTAAGAAAAAATAAGGAATATCCATTGTACGCACTATAAAACTGCCATAATTGAGAATTTAGCAAAGAATTGCTTGGACCTATCCTATCAATACTAAATGCGACTACCCAAAGGGATGTTCCTAGTATAGCTGTTA
This sequence comes from Clostridiaceae bacterium, assembly GCA_041639705.1. Classification (GTDB taxonomy): domain Bacteria; phylum Bacillota; class Clostridia; order Clostridiales; family Caloramatoraceae; genus JARDZI01. The sequence continues at coordinate 2,447 of JBEQBT010000063.1, forward strand.
AACTAACAGAAAATAAATTTTTGTATAAGTTTCCTTGACTAATTAAGTGTTTTCTTCTTAATAAATAGTATGTAACAGCTGCTACAGCCATCATAGTAATTGCTGCAAATATCATGTTATTATGATGTTTGTTTGCCGCCTCCTCATATGCCCACTTTGCTTGTGAACTATTAAAGATAATGAATACAAAGACAGAAATAATGCTTATTGTTACGTGAATTAAAAATGATTTTAGATTGTTTTTTATCAAGGGCATCCCTCCTTTATAACTAATAATTCTTTTAATATCTTCCTCCATCGCCATTCTAAATTCAATTCTATCCTCCAGCTTTTAAAAATCTTAAACGAAATGCATAAATCATATTCTCAAAGAGTTCCTCTTCACATTGAAATTTTACATTTGTGGATGGAATCTCAAATGATCCTAATTTAGCTGCTTTTTCCTGCCCTATTTCTACCTCCCAGCCACGTCCTATAAGACTCCCCTGCATTGTATCATTTCCACCAATGCTGATAAAGTAGTCTACAATTTCTTTCCTTTTCATTCCTCTCATTTCCATCGTTTTCTCCATATTGCACCTCCCTGTATGTCTGGCTCTGAGCTATTTCAGAAAATAACTCCTGCTCGTTACTCTGTCCCATACCCAAAGTATTATTCATATCAATGCGCTGCAATGCTAAGGATAGGATCAGTTTATATTACGACATTTTTATTTATACTAATTATAAAATTATATGATTCTTTAATTGTACCAAACATTTACATTAGTTTCAATTTTTAGTTCGAGAGCCTATTGTTAAGAAAATCATTACTTCTTGCAGTATTGTGCTTATATTTCTCATATACCCTGTTTTTTTGACATCAGACACTGCATGTAAACGCATAAAAATCCTTATTGACAACCATACTATAAAGTATTAATATAATAAAAAAACAAACTCATAAATGCTTTGATGAGGAGGAGTACATACACTCTGGAATTAAAGAGAGGGGATGTTGGTGAAAATTCCCTATGATAGATGTATGGAAGGTAGCCTCGGAGCAGTAAACCAAAATCTTTTGAAAGTAGGCTTTAACGGAATCCCACTGTTAAAAGGGAAGTAGTATCGGCAATTTGCCCGTACTATATTGAGAGTGTACATTTGTACAAACTTAGGTGGTAACGCGGAGTATAACCCTTCGTCCTAGTAATAGGACGAAGGGTTTTTTATGTTGAATTAGGAGGGATATCATGTTAAACAAAAAATACGACTTTAAAGAATCAGAGGGAAAATGGCAGAAGTTTTGGATGGAAAATGATATTTATAAATTCAATTCTGAGGGCACAAATGAAATTTATTCAATCGATACACCACCGCCTACAGTAAGTGGAAGCCTTCATATGGGACATATATTTTCATATACCCAGGGGGAAATAGCTGCAAGATATCAGAGAATGCAGGGTAAGAATGTATTTTATCCATTTGGCTTTGATGATAATGGTCTTCCAACTGAAAGACTTGTAGAAAGGGAGGAAGGCATTAGAGCAAAGGATCTACCTAGAAGCAAATTTATTGAAAAATGCTTGAACACTACAGAAAAATATGTTAATGAATTTAAAGCACTATGGCAGTCACTTGGCTTCAGTGTTGATTGGGATTTGCAGTATGAAACCATAAGCCCACTATCCCAGAGAATTTCTCAGAAGTCATTTGCCCAGCTTGCCAAATCTGGTAAGGCATATATAAAGGAAAGTCCTGTACTCTGGTGTACCACCTGCCAAACCTCCATTGCTCAGGCAGAGCTTGATACTTCAGATATAGAATCAAGCTTTAACTATATTCCATTTTTAGTAGATGGAGAGGAATTAATTATCGCAACCACAAGACCAGAATTACTATATGGTTGTGTTGCACTGTTTATAAACCCTGAAGATTCAAGGTACAACAGCTATATCGGTAAAACTGCAATAGTACCATTATATGATTTTGAGATTCCTATATTGGGAGATGAAAAAGTTGGGTTTGAAAAGGGAACAGGAATCGTTATGTGTGCTACCTTTGGAGACACCACTGACCTTGAGTGGTATAACAAGCATTCCTTGCCATATAGAAAAACAATTGAAGTAGATGGCTTAATAGCTTCAGGCGTTCCCTTTATAGGTAGTATGAATGCAAAGGAAGCAAGAGCTGAGATTATTAAAATACTTGGTGAAAAAAACTTATTGAAGAAAAGCGAGAAAATTTCTCATACTGTTTCCATCCATGAAAGATGCGGACATGAGATTGAGATTATACCTTCAAAACAATGGTATATAGACATATTAAGCGAAAAGGAGGGTTTCCTAAAAGCCGCTGATGATATTAACTGGTATCCCCCATCAATGAAAGTTAGATATCAAAACTGGGTTGAGAATCTAAAATGGGATTGGTGTATCTCAAGACAGAGGTGCTTTGGAGTTCCAATTCCAGTTTGGTACTGTAAAAGCTGCGGCAAGCCAATGTTTCCAGAGGAATGTGATTTACCAATAAACCCCCTTGAAACTGCTCCAAATATAACTTGCCCATGTGGCTCTAATGAATTTATTCCAGAGGAAGCTGTATTAGATACATGGGCTACCTCCTCCTTAACACCACTAATCAACAGCAAATGGGGAGAGGAAAATGATATTACAAGTAAGCTTGTACCAATGGGAATGAGAACCCAAGCCCATGAAATAATAAGAACCTGGGCATTTTACACAATAGTAAAGAACCTTTACCATACAGGAAAGCTTCCATGGAGGGACATAATGATATGCGGCTTTGTTATGGCTAAAAAAGGAGAAAAGATAAGCAAGTCAAAGAATAATTCGGAGAATTCTCCAGGGCAGCTTATCGAAAAGTATTCTGCAGATGCTATAAGATACTGGGCAGCAGGAGCAAAGCTTGGCACAGACACCATGTATTCTGAAGAAGAAATGGTGCTGTCCAATAGATTCCTTACTAAGCTTTGGAATGCAGCAAAATTTACACTTATGCACCTTCATGACTACAACGGAGAAATGCCAGAAAAAATCCTTCCAATAGACAGATGGATTATTGAGCGGCAAAATGAAATGGAACAAAGAGCAGCTCAGTATATGGATAAGTATGAAATGGGCATAGCCCGTGGAGAAATTGATGAGTTTTTCTGGAAGGATTACTGCGATAACTATTTAGAAATAGTAAAGGAAAGAGTATATAAGCCAGAAATACATGGGAAATTAGGAAGAAGGTCTGGACAATATGCCCTATACACAGCATTTATGGGGATACTCAGGATGTATGCAATCTATACACCTCACATTACAGAGGAGATTTATCAAGACTTTTTCAGAGGCATTGAGGGTAAGCTATCTCTTCATCAACATCAGTGGATTAGGGCAGACAAGATTGATTCTTTCAGCTTGGAGTTTGGAGAGAGGATTAAGGATGTTTTAAAAGAAGTTAGAAAATATAAGTCAGATAGAAACCTTTCTTTGAAGGAACCTTTAAATAAAATAGATATTTGCATACCTGGCTATATGTTAAGCTCTATTGAACAAACAAAAAAAGACCTAATAGCCTGCACAGGAGCACAGGAGATAATTATTAATTTAGGAGATCAATTCAAATTTGGTATAGAAAATGAATAATTTGGGTTCATTTTTGGAGTGAACTTATCTAGCTAATGCTTAACCTTAATCCTCAGGTGGAACTTAGAAATGGGATGGATATTTGATTATCCATCCCATTTTTAATATTCTCGAATACTTGTGAACTGGCTCCATCATTCAATATATCGTTTAAATCCTTGGTACCCTTCGGGCGAACACTGTTCGCCCCTACATTTTGGCATTGATTTGCACTTGTTTTGGATTATTATTGTTTTAAAATACTTGTGAACTGGCTCCCTAAAAATGCACTCTGATTAGATAGAATTTTATCCCCTTGTCACTCCAGCCCAGATCCCAGGGAACACGGTATCTATCTGTGTTGTGGCAGTTTACTAGGGTATAGCCCTTTGAATCAGCTCCGGTTACGACTGATACATGTGTAATCTTCCCCTTTTTCTCATATGCTACAATATCACCTGGAAGCAATTTGTAGGCAGCCTTGTAAACCTTATTGTAGCTTCCAGAGGCTATCAAGGATGCTCTTCCGCTGTTAAGCATATAATCCTTAAAGCCCTGGGCATTTACCCATGCTTTTGTAACCTGTCCTCTGTCATAATTCCAAGCTCTCGTTTTCTTAAACTTACCACCCTCATATAAAACTTGGGATGCAAAATTTGCACAATCCCCCCCCTGTGGGTTGAAATCCTTATATTTTTTATTATATTTATAGCCATATTCCTCATTGGCTGCAGCCCCGGAAAATTGGTCTGCATACTCCAATGCCTTTTGCCTTCTTTCTCCTATGTTGGCCAGGTCCCTTGGACCCTGGGTTATAATGTAGTTTTTAATCTCATCTGATTTAATTTCATCAAGGCTAAGAGAATCTGCAAATGGATCCGTATACCACTCTTTTTTAATCAGCCATCCTTCATCCTGATTAAGCACATCTATGGTATGGTAGGTACCAATTCTAAAATAATTTATTCTATCAGGATCATCATTATAAACATATAAATACTCTGTTGATACAATCAAGTTAGCAGAAAAGCCCCATTCCCTTTCCTTAACATACCTGGGTACTACAACAGATTTAATATCAATAAACCTTACTCCCTGCTTCTCAGACCATCGATGAAGGTATTTTAATTTCTTCTTCTCATGCTCAAATGCCCATGTGCCATATTTAGTCTTTGTATCATAAAGGGATTTAATAGTAGTTGCATCATTATCAAGCATAGCCTGGTTTCTGCATTCAATAATATCCTTAATTACTCCTGTATATTCGTCATTAATAAATGCTGCTGGTACTGTATTAGAAAATTTATATATTAAGAAAACAAGAACAGCAATAATGATAACAGTTGCTATTCTCATAATTTTTGATTTCTTCATAGTTATAAATACCACCATAATTCTACCTCACAATTTAACTTCATAAAAATATATGTACAAAAATCCTTTGGTAGAATAGGATTGCAGTGAAAGCCAATAATGAAATTATAAACTTACACTACTTAACCATATCTATATATCTTTTAACTTCCTTTTCCATTATCTCAAAAGGCATTGGACCATTTCTTAGTATTATATTGTGAAAATCTTTAATATTAAACTTTTCTCCAAGTTCGGTCCTAGCTTTTTCCCTTAACTCGATTATTTTCATTTCCCCAATTTTATATGAACTTGCCTGGCCAGGGTTAACTATATATCTATCAACCTCGGCAGTTACATATTCATCAGGAATAGATTCAAAACCCGTCATGTATTCTATTGCATATTCTCTTGTCCATTTCTTATAGTGTATTCCTGTATCAACCACAAGCCTAAGTGCCCTTAAAAGCTCTCCCCTTAAATATCCAAGCCTGCTGTAGGAATCCTTATACATGCCATATTCATCTGCAAGCCTTTCAGCATACAATCCCCATCCTTCAACATATGCAGGTAAATAAAAGCTTGACTTATCAGGATACTTTTCTGATAACAACTCCCTTTGTAATGCCATTTGTATATGATGCCCAGGTATTGCCTCATGATAGGCTATGGACTGCATATCATATTTATAGGTAGGCTTACTAACATTTACATAGAATATACCAGGTTCATCTCCTCCCATCAAGGATGGATAGTAATATGCCTGGGGTCCTGATTTCTCTGTAAATTCAGCAATTGGTAATACCCTTAGCTCTGTATTAGGAGTTATATCAAACAGCTCTCCAATATGATTATACATATCATTAATTATCATTTTATAATCATTAAGAACCTTCTCCTCCCCAGCCTTATCTCTGGGATATAGGAACCTTGAATCATTGTTGAGAGATTTCATGTTTTCTTTTAAAGTGCCTCTATAACCAAGCTTCTTAAACTCAAGTTCAATATCCGCTTGAATTCTATTTATTTCTTGAAGTCCAAGGTCATATACTTCTTGAGGGGTCATATCAGTAGAGGTATTGTACCTTAACAAATAAGCATAGTATTCATCTCCATTTTTAAATTTCCAAACCCCTGCATCATTATTAGTTTTAACTTCAAGCTTTTTAAAAGATCTTAACAATTCATTATAGCCAGAATAAATTTTATTTTTTATAACCTTCTCAATATCCTTCAGTAATTTTTGCTCATTTTCATCACTAATATTTAAGCCTAGTAGCTTTTTCTTAAATGCTAAATATATATTATTTTTCCTAATATCTTTAACACTAAATTCGTTAATTTGGCTTTCAACCTGGGTGATAATAAATTTAGGAGGAATAACTCCATTATTTTCATTCTCCTTAATAGCGTTAAGTGTATTGTTGAATTCATTTGAATAGTTATCAAGTAAAGATATTACATTTTCAGCATCATCTTTATCTTTTACCTCTTCAATTTGAGATAAAACCACATCCACCATACCAATATGAATCCCATAATATTGAGTTAAGGCATAATTATAACTTTTAAATCTTTCTCCATCCTTCTCCTCTTTATTCACCCAGTCCTCAATTTCATTTAGAGTGGTTATAGATGGTGTTGGAGTAATGCTTATAGCTTTTTCAGCATTATTACTTTCTGTATTGACCTTCTGAAATGCTTCTGTATCATTGAGTAACCCCTTAACTCTCCCAGGAATTTTGTATATTCCAATGGTTATGAGTAATATTACAATTATTATACTGGATACCCAAACCCATCTCTTTTTCCTATTTATTTGTCTTTTATTATATTTATTAGAATTATTCATTCACAGAAACCACCCTCAATTTATTCATTATCTATATATCTCCATTTAAGTATAATAAATAAACTTCTTTATTGAAATAATAATTTTTGGTCTAAATTGTAAATATATACCATGCGAACATATGTTTGTCTTGTGTTGTGAGATATGATAGAATTTATATACAAGATAGGTTGAGGTGTTATTATGGAAATTATGCAAAAGCTGCAAATATTATCTGATGCTGCAAAATATGATGTGTCCTGCTCTTCAAGTGGAAGCTCAAGAAGTAACAATGGTGGGCTTGGAAATGGGCATATGAGTGGAATATGCCACAGCTGGTCTGAAGATGGCCGTTGTATATCATTATTAAAAATTCTTCTTACAAACAGTTGTGTTTATGATTGTGCATATTGTGTAAACAGAATAACTAATGATTTGCCCCGCGCCACCTTTACCCCAGAGGAGGTGGTATCACTAACCATAAACTTTTATAGGAGAAATTATATAGAAGGGCTTTTTTTAAGCTCTGCAGTATACAAAAACCCAGATTACACCATGGAACAACTTCTGCAAACTGTTAAAATACTAAGAACAGAGCATAATTTTAACGGTTACATTCATCTTAAAGCCATTCCTGGTGCAGACTCTTCATTAATTTATGAAGCAGGATTATATGTTGATAGAATGAGTGTGAATATTGAGCTCCCTTCAAATGAAGGGCTTAAGTTTTTAGCTCCTCAAAAGAAAAAAGAGACGATTTTAAAACCAATGGGTTTTATAAAAAATCAAATTACTGAGAAAGCTCATGAAAAGATGATATTCAAGCACTCGCCTAAGTTTGTTCCTGCAGGTCAGACAACTCAGTTAATAGTGGGAGCAACTCCCGATCATGACATAAGCATACTGCGCCTTTCAGAAAATCTTTATAACCACTTCAAGTTAAAAAGAGTTTATTTTTCTGCATATGTACCAGTATCAAATAATCCTCGGCTTCCTGGAATGGCTGATCAAAACTGGATAATACATGACATAAAAAGAAATTCTACAGCAATTTACAACATGAAAGAATGGATATTAACGGGCCTGGAGTTGAAGGACTTGCCCGCTATGAGCCTTGAGGAGGAATTTTATCAATCCATGTGGAAACAATATTTTAAAAGTATTGCAATTACTACACGGCTTAATCCTAAGCTTCAAGTTCAATATATGCCAAGAAGATACTGGTCCCACTTGATAGAAAAACAATAACATTGGTCATTTGGGGAGATTGATAGTTTACATTTGTTATCCCGAGGTAGGTGCGATAGTAAAATCTTTCCTCAAGATGTCTATAAGATCCTTCACTACGTTCAGTATGACATGAGGCTGTAATAGATTAGTCTTTGATAGCAATAACAGGTATGTCTTTTGTTTATCATGATGCATACTCTATATCAAATAATTTAATAAATTTTATATTTTATTGTTTATTATTCCATAATTTTGTACATAATATGGATAAATCGATTTAACCACATCAAGACCGCAGCCCTATAGCTTGGGAGTCAGAGTTTTGAGTGTTAAATCAAATCCCAAATTATAGGAGGTTAGTATAAATGCCAGACAAAACACTAATATGCAAGGACTGTAACAAGGAATTTGTATACACAGAGGGAGAACAAGCTTTTTACAAGGAAAAAGGCTTCGAAAATGAACCTCAAAGATGCATGGAATGCAGAAGAGCTAAAAAACAGCAGAGAAGAGGTAACGACAGTAGAGGATTTAGAAGATAGGGACAAAATTTCTCTTTTAATATTCTTGATATGTACTTTTATATCAGCAATAGTATTTCAATCCAAAATAAAAAGGAGCAAATGTAAACTAAACTAATGTAATAGATAGACTACATAGTAATGTGTGTATGTTCTATCTATTATTTTTATACATAGGTTAATTATTATATATATTGAATATACATAGTATATATAGTACACTATGTATATGAATAAGATGGTAAAGGAGGTAGTATGTTGAGGGTTTTGGAGATAGATACATCTGAAGGAAAGAGGTATTTACTTGTTGATAATGATGGGGAGCCAGTGAAACCGGTATATAAGTTTTTAAAGTTTAAAGATAATGCCGGTAAGGCAAGGAATACTCTACGTGCTTATTGCTTCCACTTGAAGGAGTTCTTTGAGTTCCTTCAGCAAAAAGGTAGTGATTATCGTGATATAGGTATTGATGAAATGGCGGAGTTTATGAGATGGTTACAGACCCCTCATAGAAACGTAAAAGTATCCTCTATAAAACCATTCAAGAATATTTTAGAAGCAAATACGGTGAATACATATATAACTAGCGTTATCGAGTTCTACGACTATCTGATGAAAGTTGAAGACTTTTCTATCCAATTGTCTCAAAAGCTAAAAAAACAGATACCGGGAAGCAGGAGAGGTTTCAAGGATTTTCTTTATCACATAAATAAAGAAAAAGATAATGATTCAAGAATTCTTAAGCTTAAAGTGCCGAAAAAACGCCCTAAAACCATCTCCAAAGAGAAGATAGCAATACTAATAGATTCCTGCTCTAATTTGAGGGACAAGTTCCTAATCCAGTTGTTGTGGGAAAGTGGATTCCGAATAGGAGAATGTTTAGCATTATGGCTTGAGGATTTTATTATTGACGCAAGGAAGATTGATCTAAAAGACAGGGGTGAATTGCCTAGCCTTGCTGACATTAAAACAGTTTGTAGTCCGAGGAAGATAAATGTATCTAACGATTTGATGAACTTATATATGGACTATGTTGCAGAGTATCATACTGATGAAGTGGACACAAATCATGTATTCATAAAACTTTCAGGGGAAAACAAGTATCAGCCTATGGAATATCCTGATGTAACATCTTTATTTAAGAGGCTGCGTGAAAAAACAGGAATCTATATAACTCCGCACATGTTTCGACATAGCCATTTTGATACACTCCGTAAGCAGGGTTGGGGCTTTGAAAAAATTAGGGTACGTGGGGGATGGTCTAATGTTCAAACTCCCATGCAAATATATTCACATCCAGATGAAGAAGAAATGTATGAATCTTTTAAACAAGTTGAAGAAAATATCAAGTTAAAGAAGAATAAGAAGGAGTTTGATAAGAAGTGAGTGTTGCATATCAAATTAGACAAACAGAGGAAAAAAGGCAGGAGATCACTGAGTTATTGAATGGTTATTGGGCAAATGATGTTTGGAATATTAGGGATTCCTTTTTTGATGACCTACGCCCTACTAAATGGAGCAAGCCAAACAAAATTATTGATTTTTCATCCTTTAACAATTCAATTAAGGATGAAGTTAAGTATATGTTTGCTTATAGGTTAAAAGAAAAGGAAATCAGGCTTACTAGCGTTAGCGGGTATGCCGCAGCTCTAAAACAATATGCTGAATTTCTTGACGAGTATTACCCTGAAGTAGTCAGTATTGTAGACATTCATTATGATAAGGCTATATTGCAATGGCGTTCTTTTCTTATAGACAAAGGTTTCAAAGTAAATGATAACTGTGAAATATCTTCCAAACATTATGAAGTAATATTTAATCAGTTACTTTCTTTGTTGACTTGTACGATACCCGTGATGAATATGAAAAGGACATTTGGGACTGTCGTAAAGTACCGGGAGCAAAAATTACAGAAACCCAATCAAACTATTATCTTGATTTTACTGATATTCCTTTAGAATTTCGAGATTTAGTTAAGAGATTTATCAAATTTAGAACAACGAATAATTCTCAAGACCAATGCAAGGTTGACATAATAACATTACGCCTATTCACAAGATATATTCACACTCAAGAACCAACATGGAACGATTTGACTAAACTAACAAGAATGCATATGGAAGATTTTTTATCATGGTACAAAGGATATACAGATAGTTGGAAGAGGAAACACATTGATTATCTTATTTCCTTACGAATTTTTCTTGATTATATTCAACGTGCTATGTATCCTGAAGCACCTGAATTACCATCTGTATGCCTATTATTCAATGAAGATATTCCAAGGAAACCTCAAAAGTCAGAAAATGACATAAAATATATTTCAGAAGGAGTTCTTCAACAATTGGAAGATAATTTGGAACATCTAACCCCTTCTGAATACATACCAATTGTTATTTTGTTAAGAGCAAGTGGATGGCGAATTTCAGACGTACTGAATTTACGTTACGATACCTGTTTAGACCGTACTTCTCAAGGTTGGTATCTTTTTGGAGATATTCCCAAAACACAGTGTTAAACCATCGTGTTCCGATAACTGATGAAGTATATGCTATCGTACAGACAGTAGTTGATGAAGTTAAGGAAAAGAGCACTGATGACAACAATCCTAATCACCTGTTGTTTGTAAGATATGATGGCAAAAGAAAAGGTCGTTGTCCACAGGGTCTGCTAATACAACAGGCACTTAATCGACTTTCCAAGACCCAAAATATTATTGATGACCAAGGAAACATATTTCATTTTGGTAATCATGCTTTCCGTCACACTAAAGGTGTAGAATTAATCAATAATGGAATGAATATATTGCATGTTCAAAAATGGATGGCTCACGCCTCACCTGAAATGACACTACGTTATGCTAAAATTCTTGATACAACTATGCGTAAATCATGGGAGGAAGCAACAAAGCAAGGTTTGTTCAAGATTGATGAAACAGGGAAACCTAAAAAAATCGAGATTACTGATATACAAAATGAAGATTTAATTGAGTGGGAATATATTAGGCATAACCTTGACGCAGTGAGAATGCCACTTGGGTACTGCATGAAGCCTAAAAAACAGGAGTATCACTCTCAGCTTAACCCATATTTAACCTGTAGAAATCTTTGCACAACCCCAGACTTTATACCACAGTATGAGCTTGAAATTCAGGAAACAAAGGCACTTATTGAGCGTGGTAAGGCTCAAGGTCGTAATATATGGTTTGAAAAGAATATGAGTCTTTTGGAGCGATATAACGATATTCTAACTGTACTAAAGGAAGGCAAGACTCACCATAAGGCAGGTAAAAAAGGACGTGAGTATGTTGGGGAGGAACGAAACAATGACAAGTAACCATGAACGTAATACCGAAGGTCTTATCAAATCTAGAGAAAAGAAAGCAAAAGAATGCCAAGAAAGGGTTGATAAGGCCATAAGGGATCTTCTAAAGGAAAAAGGAAAAATAACCTTCAACAGCGTA
>JBEQBT010000064.1:0-14432 GCA_041639705.1 Clostridiaceae bacterium
AATAAAGTTATCACATAGCCCTATTGTATTTCTACTAATACTATCCATATCACCTAGTACCATATCCGGTAGGATTTTATATTTATATGCAATATCACATCCTCCATCAACACATATAATTGATGGGTTTTCTTCTTTTATAATTCTTTTTACATATTTAATATCTTCTAATCCATACTCTCCTCTTGATATTAGAACTGCCAAAGGTTTTATATCCTTTGACCTGCCTGAAATTTCAATGTTGTTAATGAGCTCTTTTTCCCTCATCATATACTCTATGGTATTACAAACAAAGCCTTCTATTAGAGAATCTATAGCTCTATTATCAGGAGTAGATAAAGTGAAACACTTCTTATTATATAACACACTTTCGCCGGTAATATTTACAATTCCAAAGTTATCAAATTCCTTAAACCTCTTAGCTTCAAGGTATACCATTTCTATACCTTTTTTATAAATTAGTTCATTACTCTTAGTACTGTAAATATAATTAACACAATTAATTATTACTTTAACCTTTTTCCCAAGAATCATCTCTGCTGTTGCAAAATCTAAAATATTCTGGCAGATGATAATACAGTCAATTGTTGAGTAATTTTTTAGCTCCTTGGTCAGGGATAGCTTTAGATAAGTATAGAACATAAACTGCACCTCATCTTATATTTTCCCATATAATCCAAAAAATAATCATAATGTTTACTTATTTACTTAATAATAAAAAAAACCTAACAGGTTTTTATACCCATTAAGGTTTCTTTAAATTCTAAATACAAATTATTATCCCAACTTTGCCTTTAATCTTAGCTTATCAGCAACCATTGCTATAAATTCACTATTAGTAGGCTTACCCTTAGCGTTGTGAATTGTATATCCAAAAATTCTATTAATAGTATCTACCTGTCCCCTTGACCATGCAACTTCAATAGCGTGTCTAATCGCTCTCTCAACTCTACTTGGTGTAGTATTAAATCTTTTTGCAATTGATGGATACAATTCCTTTGTCACTGCGCTTAACAATTCAACATCATTTACAACCATTGTAATTGCTTCTCTCAAATAAAGATATCCTTTAATATGAGCTGGCACACCTATTTCATGTATTATACTTGTTATTTCTGCCTCGAGTGAATTAGCTTTTGAATAACTTATAGTCTCGGGCATAATTAATGAAGTTCTTCTAACCTCACTTGTAGATTGTCCTGATGTAAATAATTGTCTTATTCTCTTGCTGAATATTTCCATATCGAATGGTTTAACTACATAATATTCAGCACCTAAGTTAATTGCTCTTTGGGTGATTTTGTCCTGGCCTACTGCTGAAAGTACAATTACTTTTGGCATAGGTATTTCCTGCATGGAGTTTATTTTTTCTAAAACTCCTAGACCATCCAAGTGCGGCATTATAATATCTAATACCAAAACATCTGGTTGATAATTAGTTACTAGCTTGACTGCTTCAAGTCCATCCTTTGCAATTCCTACAATCTCAAAATCGTTTTGTCCCTTTAGAAAATCGCTTAGAATACTTGAAAACTCTTTATTGTCATCTGCAATAACAATTTTTATTCTCTCATTTTCCATTTGACAACCTCCCCATTTCCCTTCCAAATCCTAGCAATATATTAATTCGACAAAACCATAGAATTTCCTTCTAAAAATAGAAAATATTTTGAAATTATTTCTATTTTTTTCCAGACACCGTATTTTATGGTAATTTCTACGTTTTTAAAAAGTTTAATGGTAAACATAAGATTATTTCTATTAGTATGGTATTAATAGTCTATTAAATACAAATGTATTCGCCTATTAACTTATAATACTTTTAAAATGCAGAGGCTTATGTTTGATTAAACAATTTATAACAAACATCTTCCAATTAATTGTATCACATTTTGCATAACCTCTGCATATTATTTTAGAAATTATATATAATCATTATATATTCATACCAATTTCCTGAAGCATCCATTCAATATATATTCCATAGCCCATATCTGGTCTATTCACAAAAACATGGGTTACTGCACCTATTAGCTTTCCATTCTGAATAATTGGACTTCCACTCATACCTTGAACAATACCACCTGTTTTCTCTAAAAGTTCTTTATCTGTGATTCTTATAATCATACTCTTAGAATTTGCTTTGCTCTGCTGTGTTAGCTTTTCTATATAAATATCATAAGCTTTAACATTTCCATCATCAATAGAAGTTAAAATTTTTGCAGGTCCTTCCTTAATCTCATTTTGTCTAGCTATAGGAACTAGTTTATGATTATATTCTCTACTTGTTAATCCTTTAAAGTTAGTTGTTTCTCCATATATACCACTACTTGTATTTTTCTTCAAGAAACCTGCTTCATCATCTTCAGAGAATATCCCTCTTAACTCACCAGGTTTACCTTTTACTCCCTGCTCAATTGAAATTATCCTGGCATTATATATTTTCCCATCTCTTACTGACAATAAAGAACCTGTATCCACATCATTGATTGGATGACCTAATGCTCCAAATCTTCCAGTGGTTGGGTCATAAAAAGTTAATGTTCCAACTCCCGCTGTAAAGTCTCTAATCCATAAGCCAATTTTGTATTCATCCTTAACTTTAGCTTCAATTGGTTTTATATTTACGTTTCTGATGTCACCTTTTCTATTAAGCTTTACATTTAAAATACCTGAACCATTTTTATTTATTATCTCTGATACATGTGAATTGTTTTCAATTTTCATTCCATTTATCTCGATAATAGAATCACCCATTTCTACTCCTGAAATTACTGCAGGACTTTGTTTTTTTCCTGAGGATGTATCTACATCTGCAAAACCAACTACTAAAACTCCCTCTGTGTATAACTTTACACCAATGGGTTGACCTCCTGGAATTACTTTGATTTCAGGCATAAAATTTAATGTTACTGTTTTTACTGGAAATACTCCAAAAAGCTTTACATTAACATCTAATGTGTTCTGGCTGCTATAATCTTGCTCCTTTTCTTCATTTGGCATATTTAATTTATATATAAAATTTGACTTTAAATTACTACTCTCAAGGCTTATAAGATTTTTTTTACTTTCTGATAGCTTTATATTCCCTGGCATAGACATTACTTTTACAGTTGCAGCAAGAAATATAAACATTATAGTAATAAAAAAACTGATAAAAATCTTAAAAGCTTTATTTTTCAATCATATCACCCCTTTAAAGGCTATTTTTTAACTTTATCCTCCTTTCTCTACATCTAACTTAACCTTTTTATTGTCCACATATACTATAATAAAGTACGTAATAATAACAATAATCAGTTATTCTGTAACCTTCGTCCAAAGTAGTTTTTTTTGGAATAAAAGTAAAAAGCATGCAATTTTTTAATTTGCATGCTTTCTAATTTCATTTTTTTTAATATTAGCAAGTTCCAATACTTCCTTTGCGTGTTTCCTTGTTAAGTCTGTTATTACAGTGCCACTAAGCATCCTTGCTAATTCATCTATTTGATTATTATTATCCAATTTTTTTACATCTGTAGTAGTTATTTCATTTTGCGTTGTTTTTTGTATTCTAAAATGTACATCAGCCATTGAAGCAATTTGTGGTAAATGAGTTACTGATAATATTTGATGATTTGATGATATTTGGAACATCTTTTCCGCAACAGACTGGGCAGTTCTACCACTTATGCCAATATCTATTTCATCAAATATTAAGGTAGGTATTCTATCTATATCAGCAATTACGCTTTTTATTGCAAGCATTATCCTGGACATTTCTCCACCTGATGCAACCTTACTTAATTGTCTCAATGGTTCGCCAGGATTTGCAGTCATAATAAAATACACCTCATCCCTTCCGTTTTCTGTTAAGGAACTCTTTTCATTTATTTCTGCTTTAAATATTGCCCTTTCCATTCCTAAATATTTAAGCTCACTCTCAATTTGTTGCTTGAGCTTTTCAGAAACTTCCTTTCTGATTACGCTCATTTGATCAGCAACCTTATTTAATTTTTTTAAATTATCACTTTTCTGTTTATGTAACTCATTAATTAACTCATCACTCTTTTGTATTTGTTCTAACTCTATACATGATTTATTATAATAAGCTATGATTTCTTCAATAGTGTTCCCATATTTTCTTTTTAACTTACTTATTATATCTAGTCTATTTTCTATTTCATCTAATTCATTTGGATCAAATCCAGAATGCTCAATATACTTTCTAATATTTTCAATTATGTCTCCTAGTTTATAATAAATATCCTCAAGTCCATCCTTCATATATTTAATTTTTTCATCATATCCTGCAATGCTTTCCAGATTTATTAAACTTTTTCCGATCTCATCATATGCACATTCTTCCTCTCTACCTTCATATATTTTTTGGTAAACACTAGAGAGGGTTGAAAATATTTTTTCTGAGTTAGCTAATACTATTTTCCTTTTCCCCAGTTCATTATCTTCATCTGATATCAGTTTTGCTTCAGATATTTCTTGAATTTGAAAGGATAGCAAGTCTATCCTTCTAAGCTTATATTGCTCATCTGTAACAAGCTTTTCAAGTTGTTTTTCTATTTCCTTATTTTTTAAAAATAGTTCTAAATATTCCTTTTTTAAAATTTTTAAACCTTCACCGCAAAAAGAATCAAGAATATCAATATGTCCTACTTCATTTAACAAGGACTGATGCTCATGTTGTCCATGTATATCTACTAAAAACCTCCCAATTTGCTTCAAAAAACCTATTGTGACAGTTCGTCCATTTATTCTAGATATACTTTTTCCACTCTGGTTAATTTCCCTGGAAATGATCAGTATCTCCTCTGCTTCAACTCCGTTTTCTATTAATATATCTTCAATTTCCTTATTTTGAAAATCAAATACTGCTTCTACATAAGCTATTTCTTGTCCAGTTCTTATTATGTCCTTATTTTGTTTATCACCTAAAATAAAATTTACAGAGTCTATAAGTATTGATTTCCCTGCGCCTGTTTCGCCTGTTAATACATTTAAGCCTTTTGAAAAAGTCATATCCACTTTATCAATTAATGCAAAATTTTTAATGTGTAACTCAAGGAGCATAATTAATCCCCCTTATTTTTTACTTTTACCTATCACTTTTATTCATTTAGTAATTTATTAAATTTAGAAACTAATTCTTGAGCCTTTTCTAGTGAACGGGCAAGTACAAATATTGTATTGTCTCCTGCAATAGATCCAACTATTCCTTCCCATCCAAGTGAGTCAATAGTTTCTGCTGCTGCAGATGCTGAGCCAGATAATGTTTTAAGAACTATTATATTTCCTACAAAGTCCATACCAATAACAGTTTGAGTAAATATGCTTACTAGTTTTTCAACCATTACATTTTCCCCATGTGAGATAACCCCATACTTATATTTCCCAGAGGAAGATAAAACCTTTATTAACTTTAATTCCTTAACATCCCTTGATACTGTAGCTTGTGTTATGTCCAAACCTAGGTTTCTTAACTCGTCAACAAGTTCCTCTTGAGTCTCAATATCTTTTTGACTGATTATCTCCAGAATTTTAGCATGCCTGGTAATTTTCATTTTTAAAACCTTCTTCCCTTAGTTATCTCTATCCTTCAGTTTTGTCCTTAATACATCATAAAAGTTTCTATTAGATACTTTTATTAATTTTGCAGAAAATGGTGCTTTTTTTATGATTACCCTATCTCCATTTCGCAATTTATATCCTTGTTGCCCATCAACAGTCAAATATACATCATGATAATTATCAATGATTTCTACTTTAATTGTATCTTCATCAGAAACAACAAGGGAACGTGAGTTAAGAGAATGAGGACAAATTGGAGTTAATAAAACAACTTTTACATCTGGGCTGATAATAGGACCACCAGATGAGAGAGAATAGGCTGTTGAGCCTGTAGGAGTAGAAATAAGTAGTCCATCACCGAAATATGTATCTATATAACTGTCATCTACAAATGTTTTTAGTTTCACCATTCTTGATAGTGTTCCTCTAGTAATGCCTACATCATTTAAGCAATAGAATGTTTCCACCTTTTTTTCCTGTTTTATTATTACAGCCTCAAGCATCATTCTTTCCTCAATTTTATATTGTTTATGGATAATTTTCTCTAAGGAAGTAAATATATCCTTTGTTTCCACCTCAGTAATAAACCCGAGATGACCCATATTGATTCCTAGTATTGGAGTTTGAAGCCAAAGTATTTGTCTTGCAACTCCAAGGAGGGTTCCATCTCCACCTAATACAATTACAAAATCACAATGTTTGTACATTTCAGCTAGAGAATATCCTAATTCTGGTCTTTTTAATTGGTCAGCTGTAATTTGAGACAAAATGGTTTGGCATCCTTGTTCTTCAAGCCATTTTGTTATAGAAGAGGTAACTAATAAATCCTTATCCTTGGTTAAATTAACAATAATGCCTATCTTCGCCATAATATCACCGCCATATTTCTATAACTATATATTTCATTCCAAATAGACTAATTTTTTAGACTATTATGAGAGTTTTCAACTACATCTTCTATTTCTTTTATAGTACTCTCATTGTCAATTTCAGAATTACCATTTTTCACAAAATATGCTAAATATTCTATATTTCCTTCTGGACCTTTGACAGGTGAAAAAGTTAATCCTAAGAGTTCAAGCCCTATTCCAGCTGCAAAATATATTATACCTTTTATAACTTCCATATGAGTTTTAGGTTCTCTCACAACGCCTTTCTTTCCAACCTTATCTCTGCCTGCTTCAAATTGTGGTTTAATTAGTGCAACTATCTTACCACTATCAATTAACAACTCCTTCACAACTGGCAGCACAAGCTTCAGAGATATGAACGCAACATCAATAGATGCAAAATCCAACAATACGCCAATATCCTCAGTTTTTACATATCTAATATTTGTTCTTTCCATAGATACAACCCTTGGATCAGTTCTAAGTTCCCAGGCAAGTTGACCATAGCCAACATCAACAGAATATACTTTTAATGCATTGTTTTTTAGCATGCAATCTGTAAATCCGCCTGTTGATGCACCAACATCCATTGCAACTTTATCTGTTAAATCTAAATTAAATTCTTTAATTGCTTTTTCAAGCTTTAGTCCTCCCCTGCTAACATAGGGAATTGCTTCACCTTTTACTTCAATGTTTCCATTAATCTTTACCTTTTCTCCACATTTATCCACTCTTTGATTATCCACAAAAACTAATCCAGCCATTATATTTTTTTGCGCTTTCTCCCTTGTCTCAAAAAAACCCTTTTCAACAAGTAAAACATCAAGACGCTCTTTTGGTTCTCCCATTTTTTTCTCCTCTATATATTTTTCAAAATTGTATCATATACACCATCTACATCTAAGCCATATTTTTTATATAAAATTCCAGTTCTTCCATGGGGTATAAACTCATCAGGATATCCCATCAATACTATTTTACCTTTATAATTACTTTTGAAAGCATATTCTAATACCCCTGAGCCAAAACCACCGGATACATAATTATCCTCCAATGTAAATATTATATCATAATTATTAAATATATGGGATAATACAATTGTATCCATTGGTTTAATGAACCTGCAATTTACAACTGCAGCATTAATATTATTAGTATAAAGTCTCTCAGCTGCAGCAAATGCAGTTTGAACCATCTTTCCAACTCCTAGTATTGCAATCCTAGAACCTTCCTTAACTATTTC
The DNA here is from genome assembly GCA_041639705.1 of Clostridiaceae bacterium. Classification (GTDB taxonomy): domain Bacteria; phylum Bacillota; class Clostridia; order Clostridiales; family Caloramatoraceae; genus JARDZI01. The sequence continues at coordinate 7,699 of JBEQBT010000064.1, forward strand.
CCACTTTCCACTATTTATTTCATCATATTTATAAAATTTAATTCCTGAATCTCCACCTCTAGGATACCTTATTGCGACAGGTGAATCAAACTTAAAACACCATTTTAACATCATTCTAAATTCATTTATATCCTTTGGAGCAAGGATTGTAATATTAGGAATTGACCTCAAATATGAAATATCAAGTACACCCTGATGTGTTTCTCCATCCTCTCCAACTACTCCAGCCCTGTCTATTGCAAAAACTACAGGAAGCATTTGCATACATACATCATGTACTATCTGATCATAAGCTCTCTGGAGAAATGTAGAATATATTGCTACAACTGGCTTTAAGCCACTGATTGCAAGTCCTGCAGCCAGTGTTACCCCATGCTGCTCTGCAATTCCAACATCAAAAAATCTCTTGGAAAATTGCTTGGAAAACCTTTCCAACCCTGTTCCTGTTCTCATTCCTGCAGTAATGGCAATTATTTTATCATTTAACATTGCTTCATTTATTATTTCCTCACCAAAGACCTTGGAGTAATCAATTTTAGGGGATGCTTTTTTTTCTCCAGTTTCTATTTCAAATGCACCAACTCCATGAAATATATCAGGATTCTTTTCAGCAAAACTATAGCCCTTACCTTTTTTTGTTACAATATGTATAAGTACAGGTCCTTTAATATTTCTTGCTCTTTGGAGTACTTCCATGATTTTTTCTATATTATGTCCATCAATAGGACCTAGATAAGTAAATCCTAATTGTTCAAAAAGCATTCCATGGATCACAAGAGTTTTAATACCTTCCTTTAATCTATCTACTGATTTATATAAATTATTTCCTATTGAAGGAATTCTTTTCACAATATTTTCTATATCATCTCTTATGGTAATATAGGCTGGTTCAGTTCTAATTTTACTCAAATAAGTCGAAAGCCCACCAACATTGGGAGATATGGACATTTCATTATCATTAAGTACAACTATTATATTGCTATTTGATATTCCTGCGTCATTTAAAGCTTCAAGTGCCATGCCACCTGATAAAGCGCCATCTCCAATAACGGCTACAACATTATTTTTTTCTTTTTTCAAATCCCTTGCTCTGGCAATTCCCAGTGCTGCGGATATTGATGTACTGCTGTGTCCAGCAGCAAAAGTATCATATTCACTTTCCTTTGGTTTAGGAAAGCCACTCATTCCCTGGTATTTTCTTAAAGTATCAAATTGTCCTTTTCTTCCTGTCAATATTTTATGTACATATGCCTGGTGTCCAACATCCCAAACAATTTTATCCTCAGGCATGTTAAATACTCTGTGAAGTGCTATTGTTAGTTCCACTACTCCCAGGTTCGAAGCAAGATGACCTCCAGTCTTAGAAATATTTTGAATCAAGAATTCTCTTATTTCATCTGAAAGCTGGCATAGCTGAAAATTATTTAATCCCTTAATATCCCTAGGGGAATTTATTCCATTAAGTATAGACATAATAATTACCTCATCTGTTTATTTTCATTAGTTGTTTAAGATACTAATACTTCTTATACAATTATTCCAATTAATACTCCTAAAAATGCACCTGCAATAACCTCAAATGGAGTATGTCCAATAAGTTCTTTAAGGCGTTCCTGTTTTATAGGTCTTTTTTTGCTAAGATCCTCAATTATTAAATTAAGTATTCTTGCTTGGTTTCCAGCTGCCCTCCTAACACCTGCAGCATCCTGCATTACAATTAAAGCAAACGCCATTGAAATTGCAAAGTAAGTACTTTCAAATCCATTAAGCATACCTGCTTTAGTTGCTAAAGACATAACAAATGCTGAGTGTGAACTTGGCATTCCTCCATTTCCAATAGCCCTACCTATATCTACTTTCTTGTTTTTTATAAGGTATAGCAAAAATTTTAAAGTTTGAGCTGTTATCGATGCTGTAATAGCAGCAATTAATGGCCTATTATAAAATATACGGTCTATCGTATCAATTGTCACAATCTTTCCTCCTTAACTTTCTCTGTTTAAAAGAAATTCTGTAAGTTCCCCTAAAAAGCCTGTCTTATCGAGCTTATCTGCAAGATTTAATGCTCTATTTGAGTATTCCACAGCAAGCTTCCTGGATTCATTAATGCCAAGAATCTTCATAAATGTTGATTTATCCAGTGCTTCATCCCGGCCTGTTTTCTTTCCTAGTTTGTTAGCATCCCCAGTACAATCAAGTATATCATCAACTATCTGAAATGCTATCCCAATATTGTGGCTGTAATCTTTAATCTCATCCATTTTATCCACCCTGTCTGCTATTATTACTCCAATAGCACAGGCGGCCTCTATTAGTGCTCCAGTTTTTTTTGAATGCATATTTATAAGTTCTTCTAATGACATGTTTTTCCCTTCATTTTGTATATCAATTACCTGGCCACCTATCATTCCGGTCGGTCCAGCAGCTTTTGCAATTATTTGTCCAGCCAGTGAATATTTAGGTTCAAAATTATTAAGTGAAATTGTATTAAAAATAAATTCAAATGCATAGTTTAATAGAGCATCTCCTGCAAGTATTGCATTTGCCTCACCAAAAACTTTGTGATTTGTAGGCTTTCCCCTTCTCATATCATCGTTGTCCATGCTTGGTAGGTCATCATGAATTAGTGAATATGTGTGAATTAATTCTATACAGCAAGCAAGTGGCAAAACTTTTTCTGGATTTCCACCTAGACCTTCGCACACTGTGAGCGAAAGAACTGGGCGTATCCTTTTACCACCAGCAAAAAGGCTATATTTCATGGCAGAAATAACTACTTCCGGTGTGTTTTCAACTGAAATAATATCCCTAAGGAAATCATTTATCATGGCTTGCTTTTTTTCGTACATCTCTTTAAAAGCCATTCTATTCCTCCTCAGGATTGAACTTCACTTCTGTAAGTTGACCCTGAGCATTTTTTATAACTATATTAACTTTTTTTTCTGCATCATCGAGCTTACTATTGCAAAATGCAGCTAGCTCCATCCCTTCTTGAAATAACTTGATTGATTTTTCAAGTTGAAGATCCTTGCCTTCCATTTCCTCTACAATCTCTTCAAGTCTTTTAATTGCTTCCTCAAATTTTATATTTTCTTTTTTATTTTCCATAAGCTTCCCTCCGATATTTCAAGAACTTTACAATCCAGACTTCCATCCTGCATATATACTTTTATCATGTCCTCTTTTTTTAACAATTTAATACCACTTATAACATTTTTATCCTTTACAGTAACAGAATAACCTCTGTTTAAGGTTTTAACAGGGCTAAGTGTATCAAGTTTTCCTACTAAAACAGAAAACCTATTCTCAAATGTTGAAATTCTATTTTGAGTTATAAGATTCATTTTACTTCGTAAACTGTCCATGTACTGTATATATTGTATTATCCTATTTTGAGGAGAGTTTTTCTTTATACTTTGAATCATGCCATTTATATAATAGCTTTTCTGTAAGTTATTGTTTTTAAATTTTGATAATATTACTCCTTTAATGCTCTCTAATTTATAAAATAAATCATCGTATGAGGGTACTGCAATTTCAGCAGCATGGGTCGGAGTGGATGCCCTTATGTCTGCAGTAAAATCTGCAATCGTAAAATCTGTTTCGTGTCCCACAGCAGAAATTATTGGAATATTACTCTCGCTAATAGCTCTGGCAAGTATTTCCTCATTAAATGCCCAAAGCTCTTCAATCGAACCTCCACCTCTGCCAATTATAATAACATCTACATCTTCCATTTTATTAAAATATCTTATTGCTTCCACAATGCTTTCTGCAGCACCATCACCCTGTACCTTTACAGGATACAGAAGAATGTTTGATTTGTAAAATCTTTTTGAAGATACGTTAATTATATCCCTAATAACTGACCCTGTAGGAGAAGTAGCAACACCTATTCTTCTAGGGAATATAGGTACTTGCTTCTTTCTATCACCATCAAAAAGTCCTTCTTTTTGAAGTCTAACCTTAAGCTGCTCATAGGCTAAATAGAGACCACCTACTCCATCTGGCTCCATTCGATTACAGTATAGTTGATACTGACCATCCTTTTCATATATGGACACATTACCTTCGATTATAACACTCATTCCATCCTCGGGCATAAACTTCAGAAATGCATTGTAACCTCTAAACATAATACACTTTATTTTAGCATTTTCGTCTTTCAAAGTAAAATACATGTGTCCTGAGGAATGATATTTAAAGTTAGATATTTCACCTCTAACATTTGTCCTGCTTAGTTCAAAATCCTTTTCTATGATATCCTTTAAATGCATTGTTAACTGTGAAACACTAATAGGCTGTTTGTTCATATACTGCTTCCTCCAATACATTTTATATGCCGAAAAAGGGACTCATAACGTCTTAAGCCCCTTTCACCCATTTTTACATTCAAAGATACTCTGATATCATAAACCAATTTCTTATTATCAGCAACTGCAGCAGAGGTGTTGTAGTTGCTTGTAACAATTCCGAGTATTTTAAACATCCTTATCCATCACCTTGATAATATTGCCTAATATTCCATTTATAAATACAGAAGACTTTTCACCACTATACTTTTTAGCAAGCTCAATAGCTTCATTTATGGAAACAGCATTTGGTACATCCTGTCTTTCTATCATTTCATATATAGAAAGTCTCATTATTGCCAAATCTACTTTAGAAATTCTATTTATTTTCCAACCCTTCGAATATTCCTCTATGTAACTGTCAATTTTCTCAGCATTCTCTTGTATTCCGGTAACACAACTACTTATGTAATCCCTTTCCTCTAATGGTAGTTCATTTTCCAGATTTTCATAAAAATCCTGTAGTGCTTCTTTGCTGCTAGATTTATTCATTATAATCTGATAGACCAGCTTCATAACCTCTTCTCTAGCTGATTTCCTGCTCATTTACATTCCTCCAACTGTTATTATTTCCATTCATCAGGTAGTATTCTCTCAATAATTTCTATTATACTTTCTTTATTGTCTACTTTTTTACCTATATAGTATCCTAACAAAATGCATATTACTAAAAATAGTGTTCTAAAAAAACCAATTGTTAATATAAAAATTCCTATAACTAATCCTATAAAGACGCCAATGCACTTACCCCTGTTTTTATTGAATAAGTCTATTATAACCTGTTTCCACACTATAAACACCCCGCTATTCTAAACGAAGCTTCGTGGTGGGAGCAACGTCTATAATTGAAACCTTTACTTCTCCAACAGGAACTTCTGCAATAGCTTCTACATATTTCTTTACATTTTCTTGTATTTCTTTTACAGTCTGTGGTATGTTTACATCTGACATTATGTAGGTTTTTATCATTATTTTTATGTTTTCTTCTGCAGGGTAAATGAAAACCTTACTTTCCTTAACTCCCTTTACATTGCTTATAGTTTTTATAACAAGTGACTTGATAGTTTCATAGGATATATTTACTTCACCATTTTCTGTGTTCCTTATTATTCCAAAATTTCTCGCCCTATTGCCTGTAAAAATTCCAATTAATAATCTTAAAACGACAACCAATAGGAGTACTGCTGCTCCAAAGTAATACCACTTATAGTCTCCTAAAATTCCTTCAAAAACATATGTTGCAGTCTCATATGTTATGTACCCAGTTGGAAGAATAACAAATATTCCAAAAATACACCCAGTTGCAATTAGAAACAAAACTAACAATACTTTATCAGAGCTTTTCACACCCATTCCTCCTTTGTAACCTAAATTAACCCTCTGTCTCCAGAGGGTTAGATGACTTTTGCTATTTAGCTTTTGCTGCTGTAGTTTCTTCTTCCTTGATTTCTTTCATTATGTTTAAACCCTGAATGTGTATGTTAACTTCAACTACAGTCAGTCCAGTCATGGTCTCAACAGCTTTTTTGACATTCTGCTGTACTTCCCATGCTACATCTGGAATTCTAACTCCATATTCAACTATTAAGAATAAATCTATTGAAGTTTCAGTTTCACCAACTTGAACCTTAATCCCTTTATTTGATGATTTCATTCCAAATTTTTCTGCAATATCACCTGCAAATCCACCACTCATTCCTGCAATACCCTTAACCTCTGTTGCAGCCATGGATGCTATAACAGTAACAACATCAGATGCAATTTTAATCGCACCAGTTTCACTGGTTATCTTAGCATTTTCCTCCATCAATCACACCTCCTGCACTTTTTACCTTTAGAATTAGTCTACATCTATTATAACAAAAAATCAACAATTATACAAAACTAATTATTCAATATTATTGTTGAGGCTTTATTACAATATTAGATGGAGCAATACCTGTTGTTCGAACGATTACGTCTGTTATTGCATTCACCTGTTCACCGTTTAATTCCTCTGCGCTTTTAACAACTAATTCAACTCCATTTTCATCTATCATGCATAGTGCATCTTCATAGCCTCTTTCCTTTACAAGGGTTTCAATCTTATTTTCCTTGTCTCCTCTTGCAAGGAGTAGCATCATTTGGGTACTTGCAGTCTGTTTTGACTCCTCTGTCTGATTAATATCACTTATAATTTTTTCTAGTTCCTGCTTCAAAGCACTTCTTGCATTGTCCCTGCCCATTCTGCTATCTACAAAAAAGTTTGCGCTCTTCTGATTCTGATTAGCATCTGTGCTTAATGCATTCAAATTTTGTTTGTTGTTAAATTCCCTTGCAAACCACCCAGCAGTTGCTATGAGTAATATTAGAACAGCAATTACAACAGTTTGTCTTTTTGAA
>JBEQBT010000065.1:0-14376 GCA_041639705.1 Clostridiaceae bacterium
TTGATGCTAGCGTTGATCTTTCGGTAGTTGCAAGGAGAACTCCAGGATTTACTGGTGCGGACCTTGAAAATCTTATGAATGAAGCAGCTATTTTAACTGTAAGACGAGGAAAGAAGTATGTTGGCAGGGATGAAATAGAAGAATCTGCAACAAGAGTTATGGCAGGGCCAGAAAAGAAAAGCAGAATAATAAGCGAGAGGGAAAGAAAGCTTACTGCATTCCATGAAGCAGGTCATGCAGTGATTACCAGACTGCTGCCAAATGCGGATCCTGTACATCAAGTAAGTATTATACCAAGAGGGAGAGCAGGAGGATACACCCTGTCATTACCTCAAGAGGATAAATATTTTTCATCAAAAACTGAGCTCGAGGACCAAATAGTAATTCTACTTGGGGGAAGAGTTTCAGAAAAGCTTGTTTTAAATGATATAAGCACAGGCGCAAGTAATGATATTGAGAGAGCAACTAATATTGCAAGAAAAATGGTTACTGCCTATGGAATGAGTGATAAACTAGGTCCAATTGAGTTTGGAGGTCATGAAGAGGTGTTCATTGGAAGAGACTTCAGTAAGTCAAGGAATTATAGTGAAGAAGTTGCTGCTCTTATAGATAGTGAGATCAGAGATTTAGTTGAAACAGCTTATAAGAGGGCAGAAAGTATTTTAAATGGGAATATGAATAAACTTAATAAAATTGCAAGTGCTCTGCTTGAAAGAGAAACACTAAATGCAGAGGAATTTGAAGCAGTATTTAGCGAATTAGAGTAAAAATGAGGTGGAATAAAAATTCCACCAATTTTTTTTATATTATGAAACTTTTCTTTTTATATGAAAGTATGATATGATAGAAGTGTTTATTTTTATTTGAAGAAATATTTATAGCAAGGGGTGTTATCGTGCAAAGTGATATTCAAATTGCTCAAGAAGCAAAAATGAAGCCTGTGTTAGACGTCGCAAGAGGAATTGGAATCGATGAAGATGACGTTGAATTGTATGGAAAGTACAAGGCAAAGATATCCTTAAGCGTTCTGGAAAAGCTAAAGGATAAGCCAGATGGAAAACTGGTACTAGTGACTGCAATTAACCCAACTCCAGCAGGTGAAGGAAAGTCAACTGTTACTGTTGGACTTGGTCAGGCATTGAATAAAATAGGTAAAAAAGCTGTAATAGCATTGAGAGAACCATCCCTAGGACCAGTTTTTGGAGTAAAGGGTGGGGCAGCAGGTGGAGGATACGCACAGGTTGTACCTATGGAGGATATAAACCTTCACTTTACAGGGGATATGCATGCAATTACATCCGCTCATAACCTGTTATCAGCTGCAATAGATAACCATATTCATCATGGTAACAGCTTAAGAATTGATTCTCGAAGAATACTCTGGAAAAGAGTAATGGACATGAATGACAGAGCAATGAGACAAATTGTAGTAGGCCTTGGTGGAAAACCAAATGGCTTTGTAAGAGAAGATGGATTTATGATTACCGTTGCATCAGAGATGATGGCAATATTATGCTTGTCAACCAGCCTGATGGACCTTAAGGAAAGAGCATCCAGAATTGTTGTTGCATATAATCTGGATGGAGAACCTGTTTACTGCAGGGACTTAAAGGTTCAAGGAGCAATGACAATGCTAATGAAGGATGCAATTAAACCAAATCTTGTTCAAACTCTTGAAAATACTCCAGCTTTTATTCATGGAGGACCATTTGCAAATATAGCCCATGGCTGCAACAGTATCCTTGCCACAAAGCTTGGATTAAAGGTTGGAGATTATGTTGTTACTGAGGCCGGTTTCGGTGCTGATTTAGGTGCTGAAAAGTTCTTGGATATTAAGTGCAGATATGGAGGACTTAATCCTTCCTGTGTTGTTATAGTTGCAACTGTTAGGGCACTAAAGCATCACGGTGGAGTTGCTAAGGATAAATTGATTGAAGAGAACGTGGAAGCATTAGCAAGGGGCTTTGAAAACCTTGAGAAACAGGTTGAGAATATAACAGGTTTTGGAGTTCCTGCAGTTGTTGCAATAAATAAATTTGTTAGCGACACTGATAAGGAAGTTGAATACATACAAAAGAGATGTAAAGAATTAGGTGTTGAGGTTTCTCTTTGCGAAGTATGGGCAAAGGGTGGAGAAGGTGGAGAAGACCTAGCAAAAAAGGTTGTAGCCACAATAGAAAACAAGCCGAGCAATTTCAAAGTTTTATATGATGCTAATTTACCATTAAAGGATAAGATTAACAAAATTGTAACTAGTATTTATGGCGGTAAGGGTGTAATATATACAAAAGCTGCATCTACACAGATAAAAGAACTTGAGAAACTTGGACTTGATAAGGTTCCGGTATGTATGGCAAAGACTCAGTATTCTCTTTCAGATGACCCATCACTTCTTGGAAGACCAAGTGATTTTGAGGTTACTGTTAAAGAAGTTAAAATTTCAAATGGTGCAGGTTTTGCTGTAGTTCTTACTGGAGATGTAATGACAATGCCAGGACTACCAAAGGTTCCATCAGCTGAGAAAATAGACATAGATGAAAATGGAGTAATAGCTGGATTATTTTAAGAAGAGGCGAAAGCCTCTTTTTTTAATTTTAATAATTCTTAATTTTTTTTTAATTTTCCTTTAATTATTGATGGTTATACTGAGAGTAAATCAAATATTAAAGGAGGTAAATAAATGAAAAAAATAATTGCTATTTTAGTTGTCATTGCATTGTTAATTCCTACAACGATTGTTTTTGCAGCACCTGTTGATCCGGCTGTTAAAGCAAAACTAGCTGAATTTAAATCCAGCATGGAGGGCAAGAGAGATCAAATAAAGAGTAACAGGGAAAATAACCAACAACTAAGGGAAAGCATTAAAGGTAAAAGAGAACAGATTAAAGCAGCTGTTGAGGTATTGAAGCAGGATAAAGAGGCAAATAAGGATAAGCTTGCACAACTAAAGTCACAAGCTCAGGTTGTGAAGGGAACAAGACAGGAGCTTAAAGCATTACACGGAACAGTAAAGGCTGAATTTGCTAAATTTAAAGAAAATAAAAAAAGTGGCAACTTTGAAGGAGCCTCAGAAAATCTTGACAATGTAATAAAAATTCAACTGCAGAGATTTCAATTACTTACTGAGTTAAATACTCAAGTAGATGAACTATTAAATCAACTTAGATAATTTTAAAGGATGCTTGCAAAGGCATCCTTTTTTTGGAGTATAATTATGATATAATAATTTCCAAACAGAATGGAGTTGAGAAAATGAATGAAAAAATACTCATAGCGGATGATGATAAGGATATAGCTAACCTGGTAAAGGACATACTTGAGGATGAAGGCTTTGAAACTGAAAGAGTTTTTTCAGGAGAAGATGCATTGAAAAAAATTCTTTCTAAAAATTATGATTTAATAATTCTTGATATTATGCTGCCGGGTATTGATGGTTTTGAAATATGTAAAAAGGTTAGAGAAAAGACAAATGCCCCTATACTTTTCTTGAGTGCAAAGACTAAAAGTATGGATAAGGTGTTAGGTTTCGAGTTTGGTGCAGATGATTACATAACAAAACCTTTTGACAACTATGAGTTGATTGCAAGGATAAAGGCTCACATAAGGAGGAACAGGAAAAAAGAAAATCTTGAGTGGGAGGACTCCTCTTTTATAAGATTTAAGGGCATTGAGATAAATAAAGCATCTTATGAGGTTTTTATAGAAGGACAGAGTATTGAACTTTCAAATAAGGAATTTAATATGCTGTTATATCTTATGGAAAATGCAAATATTGTACTAACAAGGGACCAGATGTATAACAACATATGGGGCTATGAGGAGTATGGAGATATTAATACTGTAACGGTTCATATTAAGAAGCTTAGAGAAAAGATTGATTGTGAGGGCAAGTTTATAAAGACAATATGGGGAACGGGTTATAAATTTGTAGGTGAAAAGCTGTGAGAAGTATTAATAGAAAAATAACAGTTATACTAATTGTTAGCTTTTTACTTCAAGTGTTACTTATAGGATCATTATATAGATTTGTGATTGCTAAAAGTATACTTTCTGATATAAACAAATACGAAAAATCAAGACAGACAATACTCCAGAGTACTGTTTTAAAGATTGAAAAAGTAATAGATGAACCAGACAAAATTAAAAATGTATTAGATGTCAATTCGGAAAAATATGATATTAAATTCGAATTGAAAGACATAGATGGGAATATTGCATATTCTAACTATTTTAATAAGAAGGAGAATAGAAATATTGAAGAAATGGGGATTGCACGGTTAAAGAAGAGACCATACTATGTTATTCATGCATTTTTTCCTATAAAGGCTCAAAGCTTTGCACGTTACACCAGATTAAATGGTACAAGACTAGTTCTAATCCTAATAGTTTTCTCCATATCACTTGCTGCATCTTTTCTAATCTATAGAATATTTTCAGTACCATTAAATAAGGTCAGGAAAGCCATGAATAGTACGAGCTATGGTAATACTGTTATTTCTATACCTTATTATGGAGATGATGAACTGGGCTTATTGTGCAGGAACTTTGAGGATATGGGGAAAAGGTTAAAAAAATCAAAGGAAGAGGAGATTGAACTCATCCAAGCCATATCACATGACTTAAAGACACCTATGACCTCAATAATAGGTTATATGAATAGATTGATTAATGGTAAGGCAAATTCAGAGGAGAAAAGAAAGGAATATTATGAAATAGTTTATAGAAAGGCTAATGACATGAAGCTTCTCTTAAATGACCTAGAGGAATATGCGAGCATTGGTATAGAGCTAAAGTATGATATGCAGCCTGTAGACGTTAGCAAATTCATTGTAGATATATGTGAGGAAATTAGGTGTGAAGTCGAGGAGAGAGATGGAAGCTTTAAATGCTTAAATAGTATTGATGTAGCATTTGAAATGTTAGTAGATGAGGTAAAGATTAGAAGAGTATTTACAAATATAGTTGAAAATTCATTTAAATATGCAGGTGAAAATTGTGAACTTTCGGTTGAAACCTTTTTACAGGGGGAATTTATACTATTTCAAATATGTGATAATGGCATTGGAGTACCAGAGGAACAGCTTGGTAAGGTTTTTGACAGATTCTATAGAGCTGAAGTATCAAGATCCAGGGAAAGGGGAGGTACAGGATTAGGCCTTACAATATGCAGAAGTATAGTTGAAGGCCATGGCGGAAAGATATGGGCAAAGCAGAATGCAGGTGGAGGGCTTTGTATAAGCTTTACCATTCCCGTGAGAAAAGCTTCAAAATAATAATATAATTGCATATGAGTTAATTCCGCAGGTATAACCTTTTTCTTTCTTTATAATGTAAATTATTGGGCAGAATAAATATTAATACCTGCATTATTTTATGTTATTATAGAAGATAAGTGTTAAATTTTAACTATGGTTTGAGTAAATGAAATATTTTCTGGAGATTCTAGTAAACCATATGACATTAGATATATAATAGAATCATTGGCGGATTTTAGCAGTGTATTAGAAGTATAGGAACAATAAATTGGGCATGATGCAAAATGCTATATGCATATTTAGAAGAAACAGTACCTAAAATAACTGTAATACTTAGAAAGGCCTATGGTGATGCATACCTTATAATGAAAAGTAAGTATTTAGGGGCAAATATGGTATATGCCTGACCAACATCAGAAATTCCAGTGATAGGTACATATGGTGCACAGGTTTATTATAAGCAAGAAAATATATAATTATTTCTCTAATAATGCTAGAATCAAAAGGAAAAAAGAATTTACAAAGGAACAGGTACTATACTGGTATAATTGAGGAGGGATGTAAATGAATTTAAGTAACACCTTGATATTTGGAGTAAACACGACAATTGTATATTTAGCTTTAGTTTTTGTTGTACTTATTATTCTCGCTGGTATAATTAGACTTCAATCTAAAATATTAAAGCTGCTTTTAAAACAAAAAATGGAAGTAAATGAAGTTAAAGTTAATAAACCTATAGTTGAGGTTAAACATCAATATGTACCAAGCGCTCCGGTAAAGACAGGGTTAACAAAGGGTGAGGCAAAGCTTGTTGACATTGAAGATGAAGAACATGTTGCAGTGATAATGGCTGCAGTAAGTAATGCTGCTAACATACCACTAACAGCAATTAGGATAAAATCAATAAAGAGAATTGACAGTACCTGGGAAACTACTCGAAGCTAGAACAGACTAACAAAAGATTATAAAAACAGGGAGGATTCAGAAATGAAAAAGTATATAGTAACCGTAAGTGGAAAGAAATATGAAGTTGAAGTTGAAGAGGTAGGAGCTTCTGAAGCTTCAGTAGAAAAGGTTGTAGAAGTTAAAGTTTCAAATGAAGATGTTAAAAAGGAAGCTGCAATATCAAAGCCTTCAGCAGGAAGGACCACTATTAAGGCACCAATGCCTGGAACTATTCTGGACGTAAGAATATCAAAGGGTCAGAATATTAAAAAAGGTGATGTAATGTTCATTCTTGAAGCAATGAAAATGGAAAATGAAATAATGGCTGGGGAAGATGGTACAGTTGTTGATGTTGTAATTTTAAAGGGTACTTCTGTTAATACAGATGATGTCCTTGCAGTGCTAGACTAACCCAGGGCAGAGAGGTTAATCCACTTATAGGTTCTGCAGGAGTATAGGCAGTCTCTATGGCAGCAAGAGTGTCCCAAGTCGTAGGACAGAGGGAAAAACCTTCTAACTTCCTACTGATGCATGCTATGGGACCTAATGTTGCCAGAGTAACAGGAACAGCTGTTGCAGCAGGTGCACTGTTGACGTTATTTGGAAAATAAAGATGAAACCGCTTTTCGTAAGGGAAGTGGTTTTTTATATTTAATAATATTGCAGTTGAAAGCTATATACATAATTGTTAAAATAGTTATTATTAATAGATTTATATTTTGAAAGTTATTGGTAGGCTTTTGCCTATATTGCATTTATAATAAGGAGTGAATAGTATGCTGCTAGTTTTTGATGTGGGAAATACAAATATTGTTCTTGGAGTATACAAGGAAAAGAAATTGCTAATAGATTGGAGATTATCAACTACTTCCCAAAGGTCTGCTGATGAATTTGGTATAATCGTAATAAATCTGTTTGAAAAAGCAAAGCTTAATTATGAAGAGGTAGAAGCCGTTATTGTTTCTTCAGTTGTTCCAAACATAATGTATTCACTAGAACACAGCATTAGAAAGTATTTCAATCTTAACCCTATTATAATTGGTCCAGGAGTAAAGACAGGGATTAATATTAAATATGATAATCCAAAGGAAGTTGGAGCGGATAGAATTGTAAATGCTGTTGCAGCACATGAATTATATAGAAAGCCACTTATAATAATTGACTTTGGAACTGCAACTACATTTTGTGCAGTAGGACAGAACTCTGATTATTATGGGGGAGCAATAGTACCAGGAATAATGATTTCAAGTGAAGCACTGTTTGAGAGGGCTGCAAAGCTTCCAAGGATAGAGCTTGTGAAGCCTAAAAATATAATATGCAAAAATACAATTCAAAGTATGCAGGCGGGAATAATATATGGTTATGTTGGCCAAGTAGATTATATTGTAAATAAAATGAAGAGTGAAATGAAAAAACTTAATGAGAGCAAACCATATGTTGTTGCAACTGGTGGGTTAGCAAATCTTATTGCATCAGAAAGCATAACAATTGATAAGGTAAATTCTTATTTGACACTTGAAGGTTTAAGAATTATTTATGAAAAGAATAGATAGGTGAGTTTATGGAAATAAAAGGTTTTATACCGAGAAATAATATTTTTTTAGCTCCGATGGCTGGAGTAACAGATAAAGCATTTAGAATAATATGTAGAGAACATGAATGCGGTCTCGTTTATACTGAAATGGTAAGCTCAAAAGGCTTGTATTATGGAAGTAAAAGAACTGAGATTATGCTTGATATTGATGATAGGGAGACTCCTGTCGTCATACAAATTTTTGGCTCTGACCCTCAAATAATGGGAGATATGGCTGAGGTTATCAGTGAAAATCCAAAGGTAGCTCTAATTGATATTAATATGGGCTGCCCAGCACCTAAAATAACAAAAAACTGTGAAGGTTCTGCATTAATGAGGGAGCCAAAGCTCGCTGAAAGCATAATAAAAAGTACTGTATTGAAATCTAAGAAACCTGTAACTGTTAAATTCAGAAAGGGTTGGGATGATACTTCTATAAATGGAGTTGAATTTGCTAAAATGGCTGAAGGCGCAGGTGCAGCGGCTGTTGCTGTTCATGGAAGAACTAGAGTCCAAATGTATGAAGGAAAAGCTGATCTGAGCATAATTGCAAAGGTAAAGGAAGCAGTTAAAATACCTGTTATAGGAAATGGAGATGTGGTATCCCCTGAAACTGCTAAAAGACTGTTTGATGAAACAGGATGTGATGCAATAATGGTAGGAAGGGGTGCACTAGGCAACCCATGGATATTTAATAGAATAAGTCATTATCTCAAAACTGGAGAAATTATACCCGAACCATCATGTGAAGAAAGAATAGACGCTTCAATTCTTCATCTTAATATGATGCATAATTTCAAAGGCCAAAAGGGTGTAATAGAAATGAGGAAGCATCTTGGCTGGTATTTAAAGGGTATAAAGGGTGCAGCTCTAATGAGAGACAAAATAAACAAACTTGAGGATATTGATGAAATTAAAAAATTACTAATATCTTTAAAAAGGAGTTGATAGGTTAATATCCATCAACTCCTTTTTATGGATATTATTGTTGATATAATCATACAAAAGTAATAGAATGGACATGAGGATAAAGCCATTATTAATGCTCCTGATAAAATACCTACTAATCCAGTATGGTCAATTCTCTATCATATTAGCATACATATATAGTGAAAATAGATCATTAATGTATAAGGAAATATTAATGGACGGGGGAATAAAATATGAAGAAAATAGTTTCTGTAAGCTTAGGCTCTTCTAAAAGAGATCATGCAGCACAGGCTAATTTTTTTGGGGAAGAGTTTTTAATTGAGAGAATTGGAACAGACGGAGATATGAATAAGCTTATTTCTCTTGTAAAAAAACTTGATGGTAAGGTAGATGCATTTGGAATGGGTGGAATTGATCTATATCTTCATGGAGAGAATAAGAGGTATATTATTAAGGACGCAATACCAATAATGGAAGCTGCTAAAATAACTCCTATGGTAGATGGTTCAGGTTTAAAGAATACTTTGGAAATGAGCGTAATAGAATATATAAATGAAAGGATAATACCTTTAAAGAATAAGAGGGTATTAATGACCAGTGCATGTGATAGATATGGAATGGCAAAAGCACTTCATGAAGTACATGCCAACATTACCTTTGGTGATTTAATATTTGGATTAAATATTCCAATACCTATCAAATCTTTTAAAGTTTTTAAGAAAATTGTAAGTATATTTCTTCCTATAGCAATTAAGCTGCCATTTGAAAAGCTATATCCAACTGGCAAGGAGCAGGATATCATAACAGCGAAATATGAAAAATATTATGAGGAAGCAGAAATCATAGCAGGAGATTATCTTTTTATAAAAAAATATATGCCAGAAAATATGATTGACAAAATTATTATAACTAATACTGTAACAGCAAGTGATATTGAAGATTTAAAATCAAGGGGGGTTAAAATGCTTATTACAACAACTCCTGAATTTAATGGAAGATCATTTGGAACAAATGTAATGGAAGCACTCTTAGTATCTTTGATCAATAAAAAGGTTGAGGATATAAAATATAATGATTATGAAGAGATGCTTGAGAAATTAAACTTTACTCCAAGGGTGGAGTATTTAAACAAAAAGATGATTGAAGAGGTTAAATAGATGAGAGGCTTTGCTATATTGAGCAGAGCATACGAAGAGAATATAAAGGAACGATACCCTTTTATCGGAAGGATTTGGGGAACAAATAGGCTTATTATGCCTTATAAGAATGATGAATATGAGTTTGATAGTATTATAGGTGGTAATATAAGTGTACCATTAGGCTTTGAAAATATGAAAGTGAAAACTGCACAAAGAATTGGTGCCAAAAAATATGGATATGTAGTTTCTAGAGATTTTAATATTAGGTATAATCCATTTTTTTATCATTCTGGACTTATTAGAGCATTGGACTTTTTTACGGTAAGCCTTGGATGTGATGTAAGGCTAAATGAAGTGGTGATTGCAGATGCAGCAACCTATGAAGGGCGTAATGCATTTAGACTGCTTTTACCTATTGCTAGGCGAATTTTACTAGTAACAGATAAGAAAAAAGAACTTATTGAGGAAGTAGATTATGCAATGATGAGATATGGAACATCTGTTGGGGTCATTGAAGATGCAGTTAAAGCTGCTGAGAGAGCAGATGTTGTGGTAATCGCATCAGATAATAAGTACCATAAATACTTGGTAGAACTTAATAGACCTATGTTATACTTTAGGTATACTACTACTCCAATAACTAATTGGTGGTTTGATGATATAAGTATAAGCTATAAGGGGAGAGG
This sequence comes from Clostridiaceae bacterium, assembly GCA_041639705.1. Taxonomy (GTDB): domain Bacteria; phylum Bacillota; class Clostridia; order Clostridiales; family Caloramatoraceae; genus JARDZI01. The sequence continues at coordinate 10,529 of JBEQBT010000065.1, forward strand.
CGATATGGACAGCCTATATGCACAGGGATATATTGATGTTATAAATAGAGAACCACTTTGGAATAGTGCAGAAAAAGAAGGTTTTTCTATTAAAAGTATAAAAAAAAGAAACATGAAGATACTAGAAAGATAATTTAGCACTTAATTGGATAAAAATGCTAGGTATAACAATGTAAACATTTACCACGTAATAAAATGATTGACATTGTTTCATTGGTAGTTTATAATAACATCTAATGAAAAAAGTAGCAAGCACTGTAAAAAAATTTTTTATGGTGCTTGTTGTTAATTTTACCTTTAGGGATTAAGTTTTGTTATATAATGCATGTTAAAGCATATAATATTCTATAACAAAAGGTCATAACAAAATTTAATAGAAGCCTTATGGATATTAAGGAGAATTCTAACTTAAATTAGATATTCTCTTTTAAATTTATATATCAAATATAAAGTTAAAGATTTTTTCAATGTTGAATAACTAATTAAAGGAGAGAAAAAACATGGGCGAGAACAAACAGGTGATCCTAACCTATGAAGGAGTAAAAAAGGTAGAGGATGAGTTAGAATATCTAAAAACAGTCAAAAGAAAGGAAGTTACTCAAAAAATAAAGACTGCCTTATCATTTGGGGACTTGAGTGAAAACTCTGAATATGATGAAGCGAAAAATGAGCAGGCTTTTGTTGAAGGAAGAATTGCAACTCTTGAAAATATGCTTAAAAATGCAAAGATTATTGATGATGATGATATAAAAACTGATGTAGTATCAGTAGGAGCAGTAATAAAGGTTAAGGATCTAGATTATGGTGATGAAATGGAGTTTACTATAGTTGGCTCAGCTGAAGCAGACCCATCTAAAATGAAAATATCAAATGAAGCTCCTATAGGAAGAGGATTACTAGGCAAGAAGGTTGGGGAAAAGGTTGAAATACTGGTTCCAGATGGAAAATGTACCTATGAGGTAATTGAAATAAGAAGGAATAAAACGAAATAGTGAAATAAGATGAAAAAGTGTGGAGGGTAAGATATGGCAAATGATGATTTAAATCCAGTCGAGTTTGAAAAGCTTGAGGAAGAATATAATGAACTAATGAAGCAGAGAATTCAAAAGCTAGAAGAATTAAAGGAAAAGGGACAGGACCCATTTGAAATTGTTAAGTATGAAAGGACTCATTTATCCCAGGACGTAAAGGGTAATTATGAGGAGTTTGAAGGTAAGGATGTTAAGGTAGCTGGAAGGCTTATGTCAAAAAGAGTTCATGGCAAAGCAGGATTTTCAGATATACATGACAGACAGGGAAAGCTTCAACTTTATGTAAAAATAGACGACATTGGAGAAGAAAAACTTAAGTTCTTTAAAACCTTGGACTTAGGGGATATTATAGGAGTTGAAGGTACTGTTTTTAAAACTAAAACAGGAGAGGTTACACTTCATGTTAAGGACTTTACACTTCTTACAAAGTCACTTAGACCACTTCCTGAAAAATGGCATGGATTGAAGGATCCTGATTTAAGATATAGACAAAGATATGTAGACCTAATTGTTAATCCTGAAGTGAAGGATACTTTTTTAAAGAGAACTCAAATAATTAAGTTAATTAGAAAATTCCTTGACGAAAGGGATTATATTGAGGTTGAGACCCCTATACTATCAACAATTGCCAGTGGTGCTGCTGCAAGACCATTTGTTACACATAGTAATGCATTAGATATTGATTTCCATTTGAGAATTGCAACTGAGCTTTATTTAAAGAGGCTTATTGTTGGTGGCTTTGAAAGGGTATATGAGATAGGAAAGGACTTCAGAAATGAGGGTATAGACATAAGACATAATCCTGAATTTACAATGATAGAATTATACCAGGCGTATGCAGACTATAATGACATGATGGAGTTAACTGAAAACATGATTGCTTATGTATGTAATGAAATCCATGGTACAACAAAGGTTACATACCAGGGTACTGAAATAGATTTTGCTCCTCCATGGAGAAGACTTACAATGAAGGATGCTGTTAAAGAGTATGCGGGAGTTGATTTTAATGGAATTAAAACAGATGAGGAAGCAAGGGAAGTAGCTGTTAGATTAAAGCTCCATGATGAGTTAAAGAAAAAGCTATCAGACTGCTCAAAGGGAGACATTTTAAATGCAGCCTTTGAAGCATATGGTGAGAAGCATCTTATACAACCAACATTCCTAATGGACTATCCAGTTGAAAATTCTCCATTAACAAAGAAGAAGAAGGATGATCCAACAATGACTGAAAGGTTTGAAGCCTTCGTATATGCAAGGGAAATAGGAAACGCATACTCAGAATTAAACGATCCTATTGATCAAAAGGAAAGATTCCTTCAGCAGGCAAAGGAAATGGAATTAGGAGACGATGAGGCATATATGATGGATGATGACTTTGTAAATGCTCTTGAAATTGGAATGCCTCCTACAGGTGGACTTGGAATTGGTATTGATAGAATTGTTATGTTCTTGACCAATGCATATTCAATTAGGGACGTGTTATTATTCCCAACAATGAAGCCAATAAAATAATAAATGTAAAAGCCAATTCTTTAGGTGTTTAAAGAATTGGCTTTCTTTTCCTGATGCCTTTTCAAGTCCTTCTCTAACTGCAGCTGGAATATAAAGTATGAAGGGTTTGGATAAATAGTCAAGCCTTCACCTCCAAGAGTTTGATATCTATGTAAAAAGGGGGGTCGCCTTACAATTTAATGATATAACTATTATATTAAGAGTGTGTTTATTAAGTGTTAAGAATCTGTGAAATTTCGGATGGATATTTGTGGCATGTATTAATATTCTGAGAGAAGGTTACAATAATTATAGTAGGATTAACACCAAAAAAGTATTGCAAAATCATAAAAAAATGATATAATAATTTATGTAAGTGTTCCTTGGTAGCTCAATGGTAGAGCACTCGGCTGTTAACCGAGGGGTTGGAGGTTCGAGCCCTCTCCAAGGAGCCAATTTATTTTTTTGTGATAGCAAATATATATATTGATATGTAGGTAAAGTCTTAGATGTTTAGCTAGCGTCTCGGGCTTTTTTTATTGATGAAGAAAATAGGAAGAATGTGTCGCAACAAGTGAATGTGAATTGCCCGGCACCTAACGGATAAGCTGCCATTCTGAAGGTCGTGAAGAATCTTAATGCGTACTTTGGAAAAGATCCTTCACTGCGTTCAGGATGACATTGACACTGCAGTGACTTTCATAGCAATGACATTGACTCCAACTTGTGACTTGTGACGTGGCTGTCACCAATGGCTTAGCAATGACAGTTAGTAGGGGCGAACAGTGTTCGCCCGCCATTGCGCATCAACAATCAGAGAATAGCCTAACCCGTAGATACGTCGCGTGCGAACACTGTTCGCCCCTACATTGCACCTATTTTCGTGCATATGCTGGCTGGCACCCTACGCCACATAACTACACAATCGTGCTTCAAGGGAATCAAAAAATATTACATTATATATAATAAATCAGCCTTATTTAGCACGCAATTGTTATTAATTTCTTGTTGCATTATGGCTCCAATTGTATTAATATATATTTCACCGGCCGATTTTCAGGGGAGATACCTCGGGAGAGAAGTGCCAGTGAGAAAAGTATATTAATACGAAATAATTCAAAAAAGTTTTCAGAATCCTATTGACATAATGTATGGCAGATGATAATATAATAAATGTCGCTACGGTGATGTGAGCGATCTGAGAACCATTTCAAATTAATAATATTGGTCCTTGAAAATTGAACAGTAGAAAAGCGAGCGTACCATATAATTTTAATGAATGTAATGAGACTAGGATTTTAATTTAAGAGTTTGATCCTGGCT
>JBEQBT010000066.1:0-14311 GCA_041639705.1 Clostridiaceae bacterium
CGACCTTATCTTCAGATATATTATGCTCTGTAAATGCTAAGTTATTTTCTTTAAAGAACTCCTTTGCTTCATGACAGTGACTGCATCCTGTTGCTGTGTAAATTATTATATTATTCATACAAGCACTTCCTTTATTTCTTTTATTAATATAAGTTTATACCGAAAATAATTATTTGTCAATAATAATTATTAATTATTAATTAATTAATAATTTATTTTATAGTAAAGTATTTAGTATATCTATCTAATATTGTATACAAAAAAGATATTTATATTAATGAAAATAATTATAATAACATGTAATCAATAAATGATAATGGAGAAAACATTAACTAAATTATGGTATAATTAAAATAAAAAGTAATTGGTTGGGGTGATTTATATGTGTGATACTATAGTAAAGTTCGATAGGGAAAACATGCGTTCTTTCTTTGGTAAAAATTCAGACAGGGAACCAGGGGAGCTTCAGTTTGTTTACATTTCATCAAATCCCAGGTCGGAATTCGAATCTCAGCCATATATTGAGGAAAAAAAAGAATATATCGAGCATTCCTTCAAAACATTAACAAGCATATTTGGTAGGTTTGATAACAGATATAAGGCAATTCTCTCAAGGCCAGTATGGATGTGGGGGGCTGAAATGGGAGTAAATGAATTCGGTTTGTCTATAGGAAATGAAGCAGTTTTTTCAAAGACAAGGGTTCAAAGGGATGGACTTTTAGGTATGGATATATTAAGGCTTGCACTGCATAACAACAAAAGTGCAATTGAAGCTGTTGATTTTATAATTAGTCTAATCACCGAAGTTGGACAGGGCGGTGATGGTGGATATAGAAGCAGCTTGAAATATCATAATTCATTTTTAATAAAGGATTTTAATGAGGCATATGTACTTGAAACATCAGGAAAACATTGGGCTTTTAAAAGGGTGGATAAATGCGCTTCAATTTCAAACGCATATTCAATTAGAAATGATTTTGATAAATCAGATATAAGTGATTCCTATAACTTCAAATCACTGTATCAAGATAAATTATTTTCATTCTTCTCAAATGGAGATACAAGACAAGAGTATACTATTAACAATTTAATGAAAAGTTCTACTTCATTAGAGGAAATGAAAAATATTTTAAGGTTTCACCATAAGGGAAGCATTAAACCAATAAAGGGAATGAGATCAAATTGTATGCACTCAGGTTCACTAATTAAATCTGAAACTACTTCCTCTATAATAGTGGATTACATAGGAGATAAATTTATAGTTTGGTTTTCTGGAGGATCTCATCCATGTGTGTCTTTATACAAGCCACTTGTAATTTCATATAAGGGATCAGAATTTAATGAAATAGAAAAAGCAATTGAATATAGCAAAATAGTTAATGATAAGGCTAAAGAAATAGTGGACAAATATGAGTATTTTGTTGAAGATATAAAACCTAGGAGGGATGAAATTGAAAAAAAGCTAGAGAAAATTGTGTATAGCAATATGGAAAATAAATCCTATGAGGAAATTGCTGATAATATTGATAAGTGTCTGAAAATATGTCAATAATAGTGCCAACGGGCGGACAGTGTTCGCCACTACATTTTCGTTTCCAACATCTTTCTTAAACAGAGCTTTATGTATTTATATCAGTGCCAACTAAATTAGATATCTATTTAGTTGGCACTTTTATATATTTTTTTATAAATAAATCAAAAATCGCCAATGAGTGAGATAATTAAAGTTCCATTTAGCTAGGTGAATATATTTGCAATGCAGAGACTTGGAAGAACAAATTGGAAATAAGACATAGTATAATGTAATTTGATAAGTAGTAATTGATACTATATGATATATACATGATAAACATTTCCAAAATCATATATTAGCATAAAGCATAAATTTTAGTGGTACAGATTTATTTGTTAATATAGTATAATAGTTAATGTAACAATTTAACAAAATAAGCAAAATGAAGAATTATATATAATATATGGATTGAAAATTAATAAAGGAAGGGTGGATGGAAATGAACGAATATGAATCAACTGTACAAACTCAGGTGGGCATGCCTGTACTAGCTAATGTAATGACTGAAAACCAAAAAGTAAATTTTACCAAGTTCACAGACGAACAAAGAAAGAGGATAGCTCAAATTGCTGCAAGTGTAGCAATACTGGACAGCAACGCAGTTTCTGGTTTTGGGGTAGAGGCTCAGAGAAAAATGAATGGCTATCTTGATGAGCTGTTAAAGGGAATTAGTACCTGTGAAGTTGGTGAGGCAGGGGAAATTACAATGGAATTGGCTAAACACATTAAGTCTATGAATCTACCTAAAATGAAGGAAGAAGTTGAAGGAAATGATTGGTTTGCTGATACCTTTGGAAGTATTCCTCTCATTGGAAAACATCTTTCATCAATAAGGTACTTTATAGCTTCCCACGAAGAAATTCTTAAACAGTTAGGGGAAATTGAAGCCAGGGCTCAGCGTGAAGCAGGGAAGATTACTGCATCTAATGCAAAGCTTGACCAGCTAATAACCTATACAATCGGTAATGTTAAGGAATTGGAGCTATATTTAGCTGCAGGTCAATCTATCCTTTTAAAGGCAAGAGTAGATTTTGCCAGGCAAAAGGAATCAATACAGAATGATGACCCACTCGCAGTGGCACAGCTAAGAGATATGGCAGAGCAAATTAATGCATTTGAAGCAAGGCTTTTAAGAATGCATGTTGCATTTACTGATGCTCTAATATCAATACCTCAAATAAGGCTAACTCAAGAGTCAGGAAGAATAGAAATTAGAAATATAATGGACACTGTGTTATTTGATATTCCTAGATTGAAAAGTGCAATTCTTCGTGTAGCATCACTTAGACAGATATTAAATGCTTCAAAAGAGACGGAAGCAAGACGGGAAATCACCCGTCAAATAGGAGAAATTGGGACAGAGGCACTTGATAAGGCATACACCCAGGCAAAACTAAGCCAGGGTACAGGAGCAGAGGATGTGGCTTATTTAGCAGCAACTGCCGATAAACTACTGGAAACTATCAATAAGGGAGTGCAAATTGATGAAGAAAATAAGCAAAAGAGAGCACAGGCAGAGCAGGACTTGAGTAATATTCAGACCAAGCTTATTGAGGGATTAAAAGCTAATGCAGAGGAAATATCAAGGCATTCAATATAAGATTCAATTACATTGTAGGGCGAACAGTGTTCCCCCGCAGGGTACCAGGGTTTTCTAGTAAATTAGGTTCAAGCTGGGGAGTTGACGGGCGAACACTGTTCGCCCCTACAGATACATCATGATTTTGACCTCGTTTACTTTCTAATTTCTTAATTAAACATAAAAACCAAAATATAGGGGGAAGAAAAATGAATTTTAAAATTGAAAACTTTTATAATCCTCATCTATCAGTTGGAGCATCACGTTTAGATTCAATATTAAGCGTTACAGCATCCTCTGGTGAGGGGGTTGGGACAGTTACTAACACATTAAAAAAGGCCATTATATTTATTGTAGATCAATCAGGTTCTATGGATATACATGGGAAGATGGATATTGCAAAGCTTGCAGTACGCAAAAGTATTGATTTAATTGATGAAAGTAATTTATTTGGGATAGTTGCTTTTTCAAGCTACCCTCAAATTATTGTGCCACTAAAGCCTGCAACTGCAGCCAATAGGGAAATGGCACACAATGCTGTAAAAAGGCTAGCTGCAGGTGGAGGAACTGAAATGTCCAAGGCATTATTTGTTGTGTTGGACATGATAAGTGGACTTAAGGATACTATGGTTCATACTCAGTTTGTTACTGATGGGCAAAATGAAACCTCTGATCGTAAAGAACTGGAAAGAGCAATAACCCAGTGTGAAGGTAAACTTCAATGTGACTGCTGGGGCATAGGGACTGACTGGGAGCCTAAGGAGCTAAGAAATATTTCAAACAGACTATTAGGTACAGCAGATGCTGTTCCTGACCCACAGCGTCTTGAAGAAAACTTCAAGGTTGCACTGGCAAGGACCATGTCAAAGGGTATTGGAGATGTGAGACTTAGAATACAAACACCAAAGAGCGTAAAGATAGTTACAATTAAACAGGTAAGTCCTGAAATAGTGGATTTATCGAGGCTTGCTAAAAAAGTTGATGATAAAAATATAGATATACCTCTTGGAGCTTGGGGAAATGAAGAGCGAGAATATCAAATAGCATTTGAGCTTACACCTCAGGCTGAAGGAGAAGAAATGATGGCTGGAAGACCAAAGATAGCATTTACTGAAAATGGACAGGAGATTGTCGTTGATGGGGATAGAATAGTGGCAGCATGGTCTGGAGATGCTTCAATGACCTCAAGAATAGACGAACAGGTTGCCCACTATACTGGCCAGGAGGAGCTTGCGGAGTCAATAAAAGAAGGCCTTGAGGCAAAATCCAGGGGAGATGTGGATAGCGCTACTGTTCTTCTTGGGAAAGCTGCAAAAATAGCTGCTGAATCTGGAAATGATGAAGTTACTGCAAGGTTGAAAAAGGTTGTTGATATTGTAGATGCAGATCAGGGTACTGTAAGGCTAAAATCAAATGCTGGAAAAGCAGCAGATCTTGAGCTTGATATGGGTGGAACCATGACTATTCGCAAAAGAACTGGTACAAAAAAATAAAATAGTGTTAAAAAAACTATAAAAACCTAAGTTTTCTAATTAAGCATGCTTATATATAGATACACTAAAATCAGTAAAATAGGGGGAGTTAGAATGATTTATCAATGCCCTAAGGGCCATCAATCAACTGATTCCGATTACTGCTCCGAATGCGGAGCACTGATTGGGCAGTCAAAGATAGTAAATGTGGAGCCTGTACAAACTGCATCATCTAATAAACCATCAGGTGTTCCCCAGGAGATTTGTCCTGACTGTGGGACACCAAGGGAAGGAAACGGGAGATTCTGTGAGGTATGCAGACATGACTTTCAGAATAATAAAACAGGTGTGGCAGAGGCAATTGTAGCTTCAAAGCAGACTTCAAAGCCTGTGGAGGATATAAACAATACAGGGATTTCAGAGGAGAACCCAGCACCACAGCAGGCTTCAATGCAGTCAAATGATGTAAGTAAAGCAGCTAAGGAGGAACCTGTGAGATCACCAGGCATTGGAACAATAAAAGCTATAGAGGTTGATAATCCTGTAATTACTCAGAAATTAAATATACTTATTTCTGTTGATAAGGTCAAGGTTTCCTCCTGGGATGGAGAAAGCCCAATTAAGCCAGATACTCAGGACAGAATTTTTCCTTTGGACCTGGATGAAAATTTAGTAGGTAGACGCTCACAGGGAAAGGGTGTTTATCCTGAGATAGAGATAAATGATCCTGGAGTATCCCATAGACATTTGAAGTTTATTAAACAGCCTGATGGAAGCTTTGGGGTACTTGAGCTTGGATCATCAAATGGTACAGACTTAAACGGAGCCACATTGGAAGCAGGTGTTAATACACTTGTTAAGGCAGGGGATGAATTAACAATTGGAATATGGACTCGATTAAAGATTTTGGCAAGATAGGAGGTCGTGAAATGAGTAAGTTAAAAAATGCTCCAGGAAAAATGAGAGCTTTGCTAGTATTTTGTATTGTTGGTGCAATTGTCTCAATCGGTATTACATTCTTTGTATACAGAGTTTCAAGTTATACTGCACAGGCAGTTGGAATGGATACAGTGCCTTCAATCATAGCTGCACAGAATATAAAGGCTACTTTAGCAAATGCACATTCTAATGCTATGAATGCAATGGTAACAAATGAAAAGCTGGGAGGCAAGTTTTGGAATTTATATAGAAGTGATTTAAATTCACTACATTCACAGTTGGTGGATGCAAGTAAAAGTATTACCTATGGAGATGCGGAAAGGATACCATTAACCACAATATCCTCAAATATAAGCGCATATGAATATACGGTCGGGGGTGCTGTGGCAAACGGCGCTGAAATATCAGTAGACCAATTTATGGAGGCTAATAGATTGATGCAGCAGAAAATTCTTCCTGCAAGTACAGCATTAAATAAGGTTAACCTTTCTCAGCTTGAGTCAATCTATAATGGGTATGACAAAAATATAAATATTTTAATAGCCATTATGATTGCTGCAGGTTTAGTTTTTTTACTTATATTAATATTGACTCAGGTTCATTTATTTAAAAGGACCCACAGAATATTAAACACTGGATTGCTACTTGCTACAATATTATTTTCAGCTAGCCTTATATACTCAATAAGTGCCCTAACTTCAATTAAGGGTGACCTGAATACTGCAAAAAATGATGCATTTGCTTCAATAAATTCACTTTGGAATGCAAAGGCAGTTGCATATAATGCCAAGTCAATTGAGAGCCTGTATTTACTTCATGAAGGCACAGGAATAGTGCAGACTGCTGACACAATAAACTTCAATCTATCATCAAAACGTTTATATAGTGATCCAAAAGCTGCAGCTGATGGTAGTGTCTCTGAAGGATATTTGAATGGTACATTAAGCAATACAACTTCTCCGGAAGAGAGGGATATTTTAAACACTGCAATAGAGCAATGGATAAAATATGTTGAAATAGATAAGCAAGTTCACAGCCTTGAATATGATAGCAAACATGATGAAGCCATTGCTCTATCAGTAGGTAATGCAGTAGGTCAGGCTAATTATGAGTTTGAAAAATTTGATGAAGCATTAGGAAATACAATTAAAATAAATCAAACAAATTTTGATTCAAGTATAGAGGCTGCATTTAAAACCTTGAGAATATTTCCTTATGTTTTACTCAGCTTCCTATTATTAATTACTGCAGCTTGTATACTGGGGATGAAAGCTCGAATGGATGAATATAAGGTCTAAAGGGGAAATTTATATGGATAAACCTATTGATAATGTATTAGGTCAGTGGAAGTCATATTTAACCAATATAAGTTCTAATTTAATGGAGTTATCTGATCAAACTGAGTTTCAATTAATAAAATTAAAGACTACTGACAAATCCAATGGGTATACAGGAATTACAAGGATAAGGGCAGATAGATGTGTTGAGTCAGTGGGAGTATTATGGCAGAATTTTACTCTATTATCGGAGGTTATAGAAAGGGCAGCAAGTTTAGAGAGTAAGCAGAGTATTTTATATAATCCAGAGGAGGATATAAGGAAGCTTTTTGAAGAAACCTTGATAGTAATAGATAGGTCCCATGTGGATATAAACCAACGAAATTTATTGCAGGACGAGACAGATGAAAAGGTGGCAACTCCAAAGTCCCTATTAAAGCATATGCAGGAAGCTTTTGAAAGCCTCTGCAGGGATATTACCGAAATTTCAAGTGCAGAGGAAGCCCTTCAGTCAAGATTAGGAAATATCAAAATAGAAATCAAGAGGCTTAATTCAACAATTGGTCACCTAGGCATAAAAAATATGCCTACATTTAAAATTGATAGAGTAACAGAGGTTGAGAGGGACCCTCTCCAGGGGATGATAGAGTTGGATAAGCTGGTATACAGTATTGAAAAATATAGGGCTTCAATAAAGGCTCTTGAAGATGATTATAATTGGATCGTTAATAGCTTTGATAGGGTTAGGGAAATGCTTTGTGAATTAAAGGAGTTAGCCACGAAATCAAAGGATGCTATTATCAAATCCAAGGAAATTTTCTGCACTGTAGAGTCTGTTAGACCTGTTATTAGTGAAGAAGTATTGAAGTCTTTACAGGATTGGCTTGGAGTTTTGGAAAACAAACTAGCCCAAGGAGCATTAAAGGCTGTAAAGATAGGGGTATCCAAGCTAGAGGAGGAGTGTTCTCAAAAGCTGGAGAGAGAAAGAGAGAGCTATGAGGCTAATAGTAGAGCTTATAATGAATGGCTAGACTTAAGAGGTCAATTCAAAGCTATGCTAGCAAAGGCAGAAATATTAAAGGCCAGAGGTTTATTAATTGATAATTCACTGAATGAGTTAATAGAAAATACAAATACTGTACTTCATGCAAATCCAGTTAATTTGGAAGATTGCAGGAAGTTTATAAAAAAATTTAAGCTGAGTTTGTAAGTTAGGGGGGAAATATTTTGGCTACTGAAAAATGTCAAAGACCAGGTTGTTCCGGTATTATTGTTGATGGTGTATGTGAGGATTGCGGCAGACCAGCTGCCGGTAAAAGCTTGCTTTCAGGAATGAATGATAATCCTCAGGTTCAAGCTAGCAATATGAATACAAATACAGGTTCAATAGTTTCTACACGCACTGGAAGCAAGAGAGCATCCAGTAGATCAAGTAGAACATCAGGCACCTCAAGCAGAAGAAACAAATTAGGAGGAGGATTAGTATCCTTACCAGAACAGCCAAGTTTGGACCCGTTAAATCTTGTTTTGCAGAATGCTGAGGTTCCAGAGAGAAAAAGATATTGCCCAAATTGTGAGGAAAAGGTTAATAGGATAAAAGGGTTTTGTCCTAAATGTGGAAACGAATATAGCTTTGAACCAGCCTTAAAATCAGGAGACATAGTAAATGGTAAATTTGAGATTAAGGGTCCCATTGCTTTTGGAGGAATGGGATGGATTTATCTAGCATATGACACAATCCTCTCAAGATGGGTAGTTTTAAAGGGCTTGCTTAATGCCAAGGATGAAGCAAGTGCAGCTGCTGCAGTAGCAGAACGCCAATTTTTAGCAGCAGTTAAGCATCCTAAGATTGTAGGTATTTATGACTTTATGCAAAGAGGCAATGATGGTTTTATTGTAATGGAGTTTGTTGGAGGTAGAAGTGTTCAAAGCCTGAGAAAGGAAAGAGGACCACTGCCTGTAGAGGAAGCAATATCATATATTTTAGGCATACTGCCTGCATTCTCCTATTTGCATCAACATGGCTTGTTATATTGTGATTTTAAACCAGACAATATTATGCTTGAGGGCGATGATGTAAAGCTAGTGGATATGGGTGGGGTAAGAAGGATAGATGATCCTAATGGAGACATATTCGGTACTAAGGGGTATATGGCTCCTGAGCAGGGAGATAACCCAATAGAGGTTTCAGACCTATATACTATTGGAAGGTCACTTGCAACTCTAATAATGGATTTTCACTATCAATCAGCATATGAACATTCCCTACCACTTCCAAGTGAACAGAAGGTTTTAGCAGAGAATGAGGCTCTTTATAGATTTTTGTTAAGAGCAACACATAAGGATATTGATGCAAGGTTCCAATCTGCTGATGAAATGTATGGACAACTATATGGAATATTGAGAGAAATTGTTGCTCTAAAGACTTCACCTGTACAAATGGAGAGTCAGGTGTTTACTGTTGATAATCTTTTAGATCCAGAGGATGCAAAGGGTACTGAGGCTATTAATGTAAATTACCTGCCAACATTGAAAATGAATGCAGGAGACATAGCTGCAAATGATATTTTAAGGTTGTCCTCAATTAATGATCCAGAAAAGAGAGTAGGAGCATTATTACAGCTTGTGAACAAATTCAAAGGTAACTCAGTTGAAGCAAGGTTGAGGCTATCAGACGCGTATATACATGTTGGTAGATTTGATGAAGCAGAAAAGCTGCTAGCACAAATCTCCTCAGAGGATGAGTTTGAGTGGAGAGTACATTGGTATAGAGGAAAGTCACTTCTTGCACAGGGTAAGGGTATGGAGGCAAAAATGGAATTTGAAAAGGTTTATTTTGAAATGCCCGGAGAACTGGCACCAAAGCTTGCTATAGGATATTCCGCTGAACAATCTGGTGCAATTGATGATGCAATAAACTATTATTTCAGAGTGTCTAGGGTTGATCCAAATAATACAACTGCATGTTTTGGTTTAGCCAGGTGTTTAAAAAATAAGCAGGATATTGCAGGAACTACAAATGCATTAAACCTTGTACCTGCAAGTCATAGCCTATATACCCAATCAAGGATTGCACTTGCTAAGATACTAATGCTGAATGAGGACGCTCTTACAGAGGATGGTCTAAATGAGTTATCTCAGACAGTAGGTGCAATTACCTCAGAAGGTGGAATCGCCCATCAATTAGCTGGAAGAGTGTTGAATATTGGAGTTAAAATGATTAATACAAAAAAGCTTAAAGAAAGCAGCTCTTCTAATTTATTAGGACATGTTCTGGAGGAACGCAAGCTTAGATTAGGTGCAGAAGCAGAATATAGAAAAGCAGCCCACTATGCGACTAATTTAGATGAAAAAATAAATTGGGTTAATCTTGCAAATGCTGTAAGACCAGTAACCCTGTTTTAAGGGGGGTCAGTTAATATGCAATGTAGAAAATGTGGCGCTATTGTTAATAATGGGGATAACTTTTGTGAAGAGTGTGGAGCTTCATTAATACAAGCTCCAGGGAAAACCAATTTAGGCATTGAGTCTTTTCCTAAGTCAAAAGCCTTAGCCTATAATAATAATTTGGCAGCTGTAACCAACATAGGCAGAAGGCACCCTAATAATGAAGATGATGGTACAGTATTAAAGCTTCAAAATGGAGAGGATGTTTTAATTGTTTCAGATGGAGTGTCCTCCTCATTTACTGCAACTAGTGCTTCTGAGAAGGCAATAGAAATTATTAAGGAAGCACTACTTAAGGATGATAAGTCTCCAAGAGAATTAATAATATCTGCCATTAATGCAGCTGATGCTTGTATTAAGGATTTGCCATTTGAGACAAGAAAGGATGGGCTATATGGTCCTGAAGCAACTGTAATTGTTGCAATGGTGGCAGGAGGTACAGCAACTATAGGCTGGGTAGGTGACAGCAGAGCTTATGTTATAAATAAGGATGGGCAGGAGCTTTTAACGGTAGATGATTCCTGGGTAGAAATGGTGGTAGCAGATGGCAGTATGACAAGGGATATGGCATCAAAGGATAAACTAGCCCATTGTGTAACACAGGTTTTAGGAATGCATGATCAGGATATTCAAGTTCATACTCTAGAGCATAGTTTGAAGCCAGGTGATATGCTGCTGCTTTGCTCAGATGGCCTCTGGAATTACTTCCAGGGTGAAAATGCTATACAAAGAGCAATTACAGCATTTGGAATGAACTCTGCTGCAGCTTTCATTTGTGATCATTTAGTTGGACTTGCAAATTCTGCAGGTGGACATGACAATATCACTGCTGCAATGTTAAGAATTGAATAAAAGCAATACTATGATAGTACCGTAGTGGTCGATGCCCACATCCACAGGGCACTTTCAATATGGACGATACCTGCATCAAATACAGAATTCAGTTGTGATGCACAACCACATTCCTATACTTTTAATAAATTTAAACATTTTTCTTAAACAAGGCGAAAATAAAAGTTTAATCAACGAGGAGATGATCAAATGAAATCTAAAAAACTACTCCATTTGGGATTATCCGCACTGCTTATAATAAGCACAATAACAGGATGCCAGAGTTTAACCTCCAGCGTAGTACCCCCTGTCACCAGCGATAGTGAAAATGTATTGAATGTATTTAACTGGTCAGAGTATTTGCCAGAGTCAATAATAAAGGAATTTGAAGAAAAGTATGATATTAAGGTAAATTACCTTACTTATTCATCAAATGAGGAAATGCTGGCTAAGATAATGGCTGGAGATGACATATTTGATATATCTGTTGCCAGTGATTACATGGTAGAGGTAATGAGAAAGCAAAAGCTAATGGAAGAGATTGATATGGGCAATGTCCCAAACTTCAAGAATATTGGGGATGAATTTAAAAACCTATCCTTTGACCCAGGTAATAAATACTCTGTGCCATATATGTGGGGGACTGGTGTTATTGCAGTGAACACAGGCGAGGTTTCAGGAGTAAGCATAACAAGCTATGGTGATCTTTGGGACAGCAGGTTTAAAAATTCCCTAGTGGTTTTAGATGATGAAAGGGCATTAATAGGCATAGCACTTAAAAAGCTAGGATATTCATTAAATGAAACAGACCCTGGAAAGCTTGAACAGGCAAGAGTTGAGCTTTTAAAGCTAAAACCAAATATTAAGTCCTTTAACAGTGACAGTCCTAAAACAGAGCTATTAAATGGAGGAGCTGCAGCAGGGTACATGTGGGGAGCAGAAGCAGCACGTGCTGGAAATGAAAATAAAAATATCAAAGCCTTCTTTCCTAAGGAAGGAATGTATATATGGCAGGATAATTTTGTAATTCCAAAGGGTGCCCTTCATAAGAAAAATGCTGAGTTATTTATTAATTTCCTGCTGGATCCAAAGGCGAGTGCAGAAATATCAAAGGAATTTCCATATGCCAATCCAAATTTGGCGGCCCATCAGTATATAGACAAAAGTATTCTAAGTAACCCAGCTGTATATCCCACTGAAGCTGAACTTAAGATTGGAGAGCGTCTTAAGGACGTAGGAGACACAACAAAGCTATACGATAAAATGTGGGTAGAATTCAGAGGCAAGTAGGCCCAAGAGACTGTTGCAAAACTACTATAAAATAAGGTTTTATATAAAAGTTTACGGCTGTCATCCTGAACGTAGTGAAGGATCTTTAAGATCCTTCACTACGTTCAGGATGACAGCCACAATTTTTATAATACCAAAATATTTTGCAACTGCCTCTTTATTTGTTATAATTCTGTTACAAATGTATATTTATTCTCAAAAAACTTATAAAGTGAATAATTATATGTTGATTTTTGCAGATAATTGTATTATTATTATTTGAAATACCAAAATACATGTATACAATTATACAAATTGCAAAATTGAATGGGGGCTATTATATGGCAAAAATTGAGTTTAACAAAAAATCAAATGTTATGGAACAGTCTGTTTACAAATATAAACTTCAGGATATAGAGGAAGCCAACCTTTACAGGGAGCTGTTCCCATATTCAGAGATACCGAGGATAGCCTTCAATCACAGGCATGTTCCAATGAATATGCCAGAGGATATATGGATTACGGACACCACCTTCAGAGATGGCCAGCAATCAAGGGTTCCATATACAACAAAACAGATGGTGCATATATATGACAAGCTCCATGAAATGGATAATGAAGCTGGAGTTATTAGACAGACTGAGTTTTTTCTTTATTCTAAAACCGACAGGGATGCTGCTTTAAAATGCCTTGAAAGGGGATATAAATTTCCAGAGGTAACTGCTTGGATAAGGGCGAGTAAGGAGGATTTCCAGCTTGTTAAGGATATGGGGATAAAGGAGACAGGTATACTTGTTTCCTGTTCGGACTATCATATATTTAAAAAACTTAAATTAAAAAGAAGCGAGGCAATGGCAAAATATCTTGAAGTAATTAATGCAGCCCTGGAAAATGGAATTATTCCAAGGTGTCATTTTGAAGATATAACAAGGGCAGATTATTATGGTTTCGTAGTTCCATTTGCTACTGAACTAATGAAGCTATCAAAGCAGTCAGGCATTCAAGTTAAAATAAGGGCTTGTGACACAATGGGTCTTGGGGTGGGAATTCCAGGAGTTGCACTGCCAAGAAGTGTGCCAGGAATTATATATGGACTTAAGCACTATGCAGATGTTCCCTCTGAAAGCTTAGAGTGGCATGGGCATAATGACTTTTACAAGGCAGTTAATAACTCAACCACAGCATGGTTATATGGAGCTTCAGCAATAAACACCTCCCTGTTTGGAATAGGGGAGAGAACAGGAAATACACCTCTTGAGGCTATGGTTATGGAATATGTACAGCTAAGGGGAGAGGATAAAAGTATGAATCTTCCTGTATTAACTGAACTTGCAGAATACTTTGAGAAGGAGCTAGGCTATGATGTTCCACCTATGACTCCATTTGTTGGTAAAGCATTTAATCTTACTAAGGCAGGTATTCATGCAGATGGAATTTTAAAGGATGAGGAGATATATAATATTTTTGATACTAAAAAAATTCTCAATAGACCAGTTGCAATTGCAATTGATGCCCACTCAGGTCTTGCAGGAATAGCTGCATGGATAAACTTAAGATATGGTTTAACTGATACAGAGAGGGTAGATAAAAAGGACAATAGAGTTGTAATGATAAAGGAATGGATTGACAAAGAATATAAAAAAGAAAGGGTAACCTCAATATCGGATAAGGAAATGGAAGAACAGGTTAGCTTATACTTTCATGAGATTACTAATTTAGCTTTATCAGAGGAATAAGGTGGTATAAAATGGGATTAAACGCAGCAAGTGAAATTT
This sequence comes from Clostridiaceae bacterium, assembly GCA_041639705.1. Taxonomy (GTDB): domain Bacteria; phylum Bacillota; class Clostridia; order Clostridiales; family Caloramatoraceae; genus JARDZI01. Next base: position 14,163 of record JBEQBT010000066.1, read on the forward strand.
ATAAAAATGGGGCTGTCTCAAAATGATTTTTTCTTATAAATATTGTGCTTGATAGCTTGCATTGTCATTATTATGAATGGCTAACCATGTCATCCTGAACGTAGTGTAGGATCTTATAGGTATCTTGGAGAAAGATCCTTCACTACGTT
>JBEQBT010000067.1:0-14261 GCA_041639705.1 Clostridiaceae bacterium
TCGTTCAGGATGACACTGCCCTTTGCAATGACTTTTAGTAATGACTTTTGACAGTTACTTTTGGCAGTGATTCTCAAATATAAAAAACCTCCCTGTCAATCGACAAGAAGGTTAAACTTCAATTACTATTCCCGCTTATCGATCTGGCTGGACCACCTTGCACCTGGCTGGTTGGTATAGGGTCATTGAGCGCAGTCTCTACCCTAACTCTTGATAAAAGTTTTTTTATTAAGTTGTAATATTAAATTAGCACACTTGGAAGAACTATTCAAATGTTAACATGTGACTTGTGATCTATCTACCACCATAGGTTTTTTACCAGTGAGAGCTATACTGCCTGGGTGCTTTGCCAAAGGATTCCACAACCTTTGGGTTCTTAAGGGGCTTATCCTTCTTATCTATACTGTCAAGTATTATATGGAATTTCCAACTGTCACCGTAATCAAACAAATATATCATTCTGCTGCCAACTCTTAGTCCAAGCTTTCCAATATATGCTTCATCTACAAATGGCCCCATATCTCCCATTGGAGAAAAATATTTCATATCATTAAATCCTTCTCTTTCTATAGAAAAATCGTAGAGATGATCATCATCAAATTTAAATGCTTTCTGAATGATATTATGTAAATCATATAATGTATTTTCTGATGATATTGCTATCCTTCTCCAAACATCATTGTAAAGGTATACCGTAAATGTATAATCTCTACTCTCATATGGAATGACAAATGGAGGAAGTGACTTTTCAAGTTCTCCTCCTTTGAATAATCGCTTAAATGGGTGCAGAAACAGCTCATCCCTGTACTTATCGATATACACTATATTGTCATCTTCCATTTCATCCTCTGACGTTTCATAAGCATCATTTAAGACTTCTTCATGATCAAATGGCGATGCCATTCCTGCAGGGATACTCCACTCTTCACCATGCATTTTTTTCGGAATATTCCAATCGGTAAATTTCCTTTTCTGATACAATATCCCGAACATTTCAATACCCAGCAATTTTGGTGTAACAGCCTTTGGCGAATATGAAAACTTTGCGTATTTTTTAATATCATCTTCTCTATCCTCTTCAATATCAAAGAATCCAAAATACTTAAGATATATGTTAAAATAATTTATTTCAAAAAATAAGCTTTTTACCTCTCCTGCAAGCTGAATTCTATTATCAGCCTTCTGTTTCATTAAAAATTGAAAAACATTGTCAATATATCTTAAAGCTTCATATCCCGGAAAGACCTTTTCCAGCATCTTTCTCCAGTCCACATCCCTCAACAGTGTTTCCAATAGAAACATATACTTCTCCGTATTTGTCAGATTACTGTATATATTCATTCTTTCCTGGTTCACAACAAATATTCTCTTATCCTTCTTTAAGCTTTTTACAACAGTAATTCCACTGGATATTGATATATGATATAAAAGAAGTATCGCCGGATATGCAGGCTCGTCCCGTTTTGGATTTGCATTCTCAGCTGCTTCGGTAATTATTTTATTCATCTCATAAAGATGCTTTCTGCCTATGTATGCATTTGCATTGGAAAGCTCCGGTTTATTTTTATCAATATAGTCTATATATTGATTGAAGTCACTTAACAGTGTAGTTGGGGTATTCATATCAATAACAAATTCATTTATTTTTTCCATATAGCTCTCATCCTTTGTATAGAATATTTTAATTCCATTTTAACAGAAATCCTAAATAATAATATAAGCTAATAAATATATTTATACAACTTGCTTCCTTCAAGTAGAACTTTTTATGGCTTATCTTATTCTGCCCGATGTAAACAGGGATAGTTAACAATTTTTGCTGTAAAACAAAAATTCATTAGCCGTTTCTATTTTATATGCTGCTCATTGCTTTGAAAAAAATACCAGTGTTTGAAATACTTTTCAAGCACTGGCTCTTTTTATAACATTGATTCTTTAATTTTACTAATAAGGCAATTAACGATTTTTAAACTTTCTTCCACATCATTTCTAGATGCTACTAATGGATCTTCAGCAGGGTATCTTGTTTCAATGTAAAACGCATTTAAAAAAGCACAATCCTTTACATAATCATTGTATTTCTCATCATATACACTTATTTTCCTGCAAAGTTTTACTAGATTATGCCCTTCAAATATGGTTCCTGTCTTATAAATAAGGTATGCCTTAAAATACTTTTCTAAGGTTTGCTGCAAATGGAAACAAACAACACCATAATCTGCATCATGCTCATAAAGTATATTCGCTGCACTGAAATCCTTATTAGCCATGTCAATCCAGTCATTATATCTTTTTGTATCAACCAATAATGCTCACTCCCTTACTATATATAACATGGGCAAAGGTAGCTCTATCATCCTTATATTTTTCCCACTCCTCCGGGGTATAAACTACAACATCCACATCTATATCACCTGTTACCTCAAGCAATATTTCCTGAACTGTTTGCCTTTTATTATTAGTATTTATAATAACACAAATATCAATATCGCTGTTTGCTGTCACTGCACCCTTTGCGCAGGAACCAAACAGGAAAATATCCTGGGGATTGAATTTACATTTTATTTTACTTTTAATCCTCTCTATTTCTTTTTCATAGGGTAACATCCAATCACTCCCTATATGATTTTATTATATTATAGCATTACCCATTTCAACTTTCCACAAACAAGACAGGAAGTGATAAATAAATTGTATGCTGTCTCAGTTTATTAAAAATTCTCTATAGGTGACAGCCAAGTCACAAGTCACATTATCTGAATCTGCAGTTCCCATCAGGTGATATCCCGGAACACTTTCGTTAATCTGATACTTTTACTAAGAAAGGGTTCATGCTATAATTATGAAGATTAACGTTACATAATGTACTGAAAAAACAGAAAGGATAGGAACCGTTTATATGAAGCTATATTATCTTTCAATTCTGCTGGTTATTATATCAAATACCTTTTATCACCTTTCTCAAAAGGGGACTCCGGGAAGCATAAATCCAATGGTTGCACTTACCGTAACCTATGGCACTGCTCTGGTGATTTCCATAATAGGGCTTTTTATATACCCCTCGGAGGTTGGAATTGTGGAATCCTTTAGGAAGCTTAATTGGGCAAGCTTTGTGCTTGGAATATCCATAGTTGGCCTTGAGCTTGGTTTCCTTTTGGCATACAGATCAGGATGGAACATAAGCCTTGCGGGGCTTTATGCAAATGTTATAGTTGCACTGATTTTGATTCCAATTGGCATTGTATTTTTTAAGGATCAAATTTCAGTAACAAATGCTGTCGGCATTGTGCTGAGCATCGCCGGGATAATATTTATATCCCTATGAGGTAACAGCCAGGTCTCAAGTTTACTTGTGAACTTGAGACCTGGCTGTCACCCTTAAATTTATAAACCAGCTTTAAAGGCTTTTAATATAAAATTGGGGCAGTTAACTTTAGTTGGTTTATACTTACTTATGACTGCATATGTCTGCTCCGTTTATATGTATTGTACAGGTTCGAAATTTTATAACAAAGTCTCCATTTATATGGTATAATAACTTCAAGAGGTGAATATATTGGATAAAGAATTATTAGAAACACTGGGTAAAATCCTTGACGAAAAATTAAATCCTATAAAAAATGAGATACAGAAAAGTTCTTTATTACTTGAAGATTTAAATAAAAAGGTTTACGTTGTTGCAGAAGTGCAAACTGCTTTTAGCGAACAACTCGAAAGAGCTAAAGACAAGGAAGGACATACGTTGTCAGATAGATTAGACATTATACAATTGGCAGTTAAAGATACATCTTCTAGAGTTAAAGACATCCAAAAAGACCTTACAAGAGTTGTTAGAGCTACAGCAGAAAATTGGGCAGAAATAGTTGAATTAAAATCTGTTAAGTAATTAGCAGTACCCTTAAATTATTGTTTAGGGGTACTTTTATTATTCCACCAGTTACAATTTTAAAAAATCTAAATTGGCGCTTATACACCTTACAGTGTATTTGCAAATAGCTGCATTATAAAATCTTCATCTAGTATTTCATATTTGTCCTTTTTTAGTCCAAGATATACTCCAAGGCTAGAGAAAAAGAAGTTACTATAGATTATCCCCCTGGTGATGACATATTTCTAAAGCATGACAGACTATGGCTTCAGGAGGCTTTAATAAATGTAGTTAAAAACGGAATAGAACATTCTCCTGTAGGTGGCAGGGTTACAATAGAATTGGAGGATAATCCGATTTACACAAGGATCACTGTTAAAAACAATGGAGAGATTATTTCAGAGGAGGATCTGGCAAATAAGTATGAAGGGACTATGAAGGGACGGTTAACAACTTTCTGATTAATAAAAAAATTCTTAACCGTCTTTTTCTATATATGAGATCAATAAATACTTTTTTCAACCAGGTAAGGCGAAGAGTATCTGTCCTTGAAGGACCACTTGTATCAGGGCGTGGGGAGAAAATATGCCCAATATATGATTACAATACTGCGAACATACTTGAACTTTTGTGAAACCTTTAAATAAAAGAAAAGCACAGTGATATGTCTTACTGTACTTTTCATTCTTGTTCACAATAAAAGAAATAGTAGTTAGTTTCCCTTGCTGCTGTTCATAATAAATCTTGATAATTCACACCCAAACAAAATAGATCCAATCAATAGATTAGCAAAGTCTTCGGCTACCGATTTTTGAATTCTACTATCATAATCTATTTTTTTGTTTTTATCTAAAATATTGAAATAATGATTCTTTGCTATCTGGCAGAGCCATGTATTTACTTTACATGTTCCTTTAAAGGAATCAAAGTTATCAAGTGCTTTTACAAAGGTCTCTTGCGTTATTTCTTCCGTAATGTTTGATTTTTGCATAATCCCAGGGTAAAACGGTAAACTTCCCTAAAATATTTTTCATATATTTCATCAAAACACACGCTACTTCGCCTCCTTCATCTATAAGACAATCAAAAAGTAAAATCGTTACAAACTTTTTGTAATTTTTTATTTCTATATAAATTAGTTCGTCATATCTTACAATAATTTAATAAATATATAGCCCACAAAGCTTACTCCATAAAAGCTGTCTGGAAGAACAGTAGTTGCCACGTCAATTTCAACAGCATATTAAAAAGCCTCACTGTCAATCGACAAGGAGGCTATACTTCAAATGCTATTCCGCTTATCGACTGGCTGGACCACCTTACCATTGGCAGGTTGGTATAGACTTGTGACCTGGCTGTCACTCTTGGGCTTTTTAATATGTTTATATTTCCACAATATCGTTAATATCAAACAGGTGGACGCTTTTATCTAGCTTCTGAATTTTAATTAGTTCTTCATCAAAACCTGATTTTGAAAAGAGATAAAAGTACTTTTTTTCATAATCCCCTTTTATACTTAAAGACTTCTCCCTTAGCCTGTTAAACTCTTTAATTCCCACCTTGGATACCTTCCATTTACATTCACCACATAAAAGGTTTCCTTTTTCATCCAATGCAACTATATCAATTTCATTTTTGTTATCCCACCATCTTCCTATTTTAGAGAATCTAAATGGCAACTTCTTATTTTTATTTAGAATCCGTAAAAATTGAATACATACATCCTCAAAAATATAGCTTGTATATTCGTTTAAATATGGATTGATATTATATTCATAAACTCCATCAATATCTTCTGATTCAAGTTCGGTTATATTTTGAAAAATAAATCTAAAATAGAACTTAAAATAGTTGTCCTTAATTTTATATAATCCACTTTGTGAGTTCACAGATTTTTTAATCCCCATGGTAACAGGGTTTTCCTTTTCAATAATATTTAAATCTATAAGGTTTTTTAAATATACGCTAATTTTAGTTTTTTCAATTAGAGTCTTTGTGTAAATGTCATTTAATTTTGTATTACCAAGTGCAATAGCCTCTATAATTGTATAATATATGGCTGTTTCTCTAAGCTCCTGCTTCATTAGAAACTCTACTTCATTATAAAGAACACTTCCCTTGGAAAGTATATTCTTTTTTATATTTTCATCCAGGGACAGCATAGGATTAAATTGGTTCAAATAATGGGGTATTCCTCCTAATATTGAATAAGCTATAACTTTTTCCACATTGGAAATATTATTAAAGAATTCTTTGCTTGTAAAAAAATCAAACTCTAATAATTTGTATATCCCTGTTGTCCTCCCATAAAGGGGATTTTTTCCGCGTAGTACTTCCCTTTCAATAAAACTCATTGAAGATCCACATAAAATGATCATAATATTTTCATTTCTTAAGCTTTCATCCCATAGGTTTTGTATAATAGAAGGTATTGAACGGTTTCCATTTACCATATAGGGGAATTCATCAATTACTACTAACTTCTTCCCACTAATTGGTATATCCTTTATATAGCTAAATGCATCCTCCCAGTCATTAAATGAATTTATATACTCCCCTATCTTGGAATATACTAACAATTTTTTAGAAAACAGTTTCAGCTGCTCATTATCTGCACACTCTCTACATACATAAAAAACATGGGGCTTATCCATGCAGAAATTTCTTAGTAGTTCTGTTTTTCCAACTCTTCTTCTACCATATAGAACAATGAACTCTGATTTGCTGCTCAAATATTTATCCTTTAAATATTTTAATTCTTCACTTCTTCCATAAAACATAATATCACCTACAGTATAATTGTAATTTATATAATCACGATTTATATAATCATGATTATATAACTATTATACACTATTTTATGAAAGAATATAACTGTTTGGATAAAAATATTATACCAAATCCCAAGGGTGACAAGTTCACAAGTTGATAGCTCTCAACTTGTGAACTTGTCACCCTTTCAAACTTCATCCGGATGTGTTCATTTTTTTCTCCTTTGTTTTATAATTTTTTAATGAGAGTTAATTATTAGGGTAGTGTTTAAAGATCCTTCGCTGCACTCAGGATAACTTTTACAGCAATGATAGCTTTGTACAAATGAATTATCTAGATAAAATATCTTTATTTAAAGTGTTTTGTTTAATGCTTCATTCTCTTTTTTTAATTCTTCATATAATTGTAATGTGTTCCAATTTTGATTATTTTCTGTTAAAACAGCTTTTAAATTAATAGCCACACCTGCTTTTCTTAAGGAAAGCAATAATTGATTTATTTGTGAATCTGTCATATCTGCTAACAAAAGCATTTCATCTTCTAGTTCTGGACCGTTATATTTTTCCAGGGTAGAATCAATATCCTTTTTCCCTATAATATAGCCAATTGGCTGTAAATAGTCTTCTTTATTTACTTTTTTTATCTTTATCTTAAGGGGCAATATAGCTCTTATAATTTTATCAATGCGAGGTTTATCCGTAAAATTAAATAATACAATAGTTGGCTTCATCTACTCATTCCTTTCCATAATAACTCCAGTAGAAGAGTTTTTTGAAGATAGTTCCATAAGTTATTTGCAAATAATAGTGTAGCATTTTAACTTAAACTACTCAAGGAATACCAAACGAACTATTTAAAATGCCCTCTTTAATGTTAGTTAGGACCATAATAAAAATCATGTGTATTATCTTTCTCTGAAATACATGAGACCGGACCACAAGCAAAGGCACCGCCTTTTTTAGTGGGGGTGTCAGCCACAGCTGCTAGGGTACTTCGTAGATGATGAATTTATGCTGTTTGGAAGCTTTTTCAGGACACTTCTACTTTTGCATTTTGGACAGATTACATTTTCATTGTAAATACTTACATTCTCTTCAAAGATATTTCCACAATTCAGGCATTTATAGTTGTAAACGGGCATAAAATTCACCTCGATTTTATGAAATTCGCTTATTTTCACTATAATAATATTTATTTATACTGTTTTTTGCTACTGAAGATAATTAGATAGTGCGGAATAAAAAATAATTGCTTTGTTTTAATAATAGTTTAGGACAGTTGAAACGATAAAAACCTCAATAACAGTTTCTTTTTGTTCTCTGTCAATGGAGGTATACCTGGTCAGATAAATCTATAAAATAATATAAACAATCTAAAAAATTCTATAAGCTTATCTGCAATTCGCTCTTACAGCGAAGTCTTGGTTGAGCCAGTGTACACTGAATAAACATCATCCTTATGTACTTCCCACAACCGTTCTCTTGATTGCTAAAAGTATTTTCTCCACCCCCTTTCAGGTAAAGCATAACCTCTTAAACAGTCTAGTTATACTTGTGATGGAGAAAGCTTTATTTTATGCGGTATATCTGCTTTTCAAATCCTCAAGATCAAATAAAAATATATTTTTACTCCCCTTTACAAAACTTTTTACATCCTCTGTGTAGCCGCTCTTAGAAAAAAATGCATAATATTTTTGAGAATAGCTAAATATGCTGCTCTTTTCTATTAAAGAATTTACAACGTCCATATTGATAGGGACCCTAGTCCATTTGCACTCCCCGAACAATACACTTTGCTTACTTATTGCTAATATATCAATCTCTTCTTCCCTTTTCTTAATAGGATTATTTCCCCACCATCTCCCAATTTTCTCAAAAACAAATGGAAGCTCTAGTTTTTTATTTTTGCGTTTTAAATATTCAATGCATATATCTTCAAAAACAGCCCCCATGTAATTGTTAAGTTCAGGCAATATCTTATTGCTATAAACATAATCTATCATTTCCTGTTCTACAAGACTTGCATTATCAAATACAAATCTATACCAAAATTTAAATAGGTTATCCTGAATTCTGTAAATACTTTTTCTTGAAATTCCTTCTTCACTTGCTGGAGTTTCTTTTTTGAGTATCCTAAGTTCAAGCAGAGTCCGTAAATACTTTGCACACTTGTCTGTACTTTCTCCAACCTTTGTTGCTATCTCATTTAACTTAGTAGACCCATTAGCTATAGCCTCTATCATAGAGTTATATAGAGCTGGTTCTCGTAGTTCCTGCTTTAATAGATTTTTAGGCTCCTCATAAAGGTATGATGATTTATTTAAAAATGCTTCCTTTATATTGTCCTTAATGCTTTTCTCATCGTTAAATTTTAAAAGATACTGTGGAATTCCACCTAAAGCTCCATAGGCCTTTACTCTATCCTCTAGGTTATATTTAGGAAAAAATTTTGAGCTATCAAAAAAGTCAAATGGCTCGATTATAAATTGAGCTGTTCTTCTTCCATATAGAGGGCTTTTGTAGCTTAGTACTTCCTTTTCTATAAAACTCATTGACGAACCACATATTATAAGAAAAAGCTTTGTATCCTTCAGATGATGATCAATTAAATTTTGGAGAAGTGATGGAATACTTTTATTTGAATTAACTATATAGGGAAACTCATCTATAACAACAACTAGCCTTTCATCCTTTGCTTGTTTTCCCAGATACATAAATGCTTTTTCCCAAGATTCAAAACTACTGATAAAGTCCTTCATATCAAAATAAGTTAATATCTTATCAGAAAAACTTTCCAGGGCTATTTTATCGTTATATTCTTCTGCAACATAAAAGATATTAGCCTTACTTTTACAAAATTCTTTTATTAGTGTAGTTTTTCCAACTCTTCTTCTGCCATATATAACTGCAAATTGAAATTTGTCCTCTTCATAAAGTTTGTTCAATGAATTAAGTTCAAAATCTCTTCCTATAAACACAACAGCACCACCTTATTAACTCATAAGTTACTAACTCATGAGTTAATAACTTATGAGTTAGTATATTATAATTATATCACAATTACTAAAAGATATTCACATTAAAAATATTTTTTATCTATAGATATAAATCTTGTCGCAAATCTAGGTGCCATAAATTTAGTGCCGACGCTTTTAATGACAAGATAAATGGCAGGGTTTCTGGAAACTATACAGGCCTGTGACTATAGCAATTGAATCAGCAAGTATCCCACCTACTACACCAAATGGCAAACCTCAGATAGTACAGCCTGAATGATTAAGAGTGACGTGCCTGTAACCTTTGCACCTTTACCACCTTATATTGAATAAAATGGGGTCACTAAAAAAGTTTTGCTTTTTAAGTGACCTCACCTGTTGGTTTCTTATTTTGCTAGTTTTTTGTCTAGTTCTATAATTTTATTTTCCTGCTTTCTTTGATTACTATGTAGGGAATCCAGGGTAAGTTTTATATCATGAATAACTTGTCTGTCTGCAAGTCTTCCTTGGTTAATTTCTGAAACTTCTTTTCGAATCATACTTTGTTCATCTGAAAGAAGTTTAAGTTTATCCGTTACATCTTCATCAATTTTGATTCCTATTTTTTGCACATCACTTTTTAAATTCTTGACATCATCTTTTACGTCTTTTAATTCATTTTCCACATTTTCGAGTCTACCATTTAGACTGCCAAAGCCTTGTTGCATATCGCCATACATCTTAGTCATAAATTCAAATAGTTTATCATTATCCATGTGCATTCCCTCCAATGGATTTATTATATCATGAAAAGGGAATTCCTTAAAGGTGATTATCCAACCTTTTGACCTTGTGACGTGCCTGTCACGTTTTTTAAATAGTCTCTTACTCCTTTTTATCTACTTATGATTAGTCTACTTATAAGTAGATAATGCCTTTTTAGAACTTTTGTCAATTCCTATTTTTATATTACTATAATAATTTTAATAATTATGTACCATGTAGCTATTTCCCTAGGTTCCTGCTATATTATTTTATTCATCCCCCTCAAATCCTCTAATATCCTCAATATATTTTTCCATCAAAAGCTCCTGATAGGCAGCTCTTCCTTCCTTATCTATGTGGGCTGCTAGTGTTTTGAGGGTATTGTCCTTTATCCTGTTTAATTTCCTAAGCCTTGGCAGTTCTAGCTTTTCTTTTGATTTTATCATATTGTAATCCTCTTCTTTGTACCTCCACAAAATAAGCTTTTCACCGTATCTCTCCTTTAGCTTGTCTGCTATTAGAAGTCCCTCTGGGTCAAAGTCTCCTGAGTAATATATATAGTCCAGGTTTTCAAATAGCTTATCCAGTAGAATCAGGGATGCAAGCTTTATCTGTCCGTAGGTGCACATAAGGGATGGCTTTATGTCTCCTGTGCTGCTAAGCACCTCACTAAATACTGTTGGATTTTCAAATATATAAACTCTTCTACTGGGGCTTATGATCTTATCAACCATTGAGAGATTCCAGAGGGATATCTGCATTGGCTCACCTGAATCATAAAAGCCCTTCCATCCTTCATGAACCACAGCATTTCTATATGCTAAGAGAAAGCTGGCCATTGTGTAGTTGGATATTTCATCATTTATTATCCCTGCTCTATATAGAAGCTCTGCCTTTTCCTCTGCATTTGCTGGGTGCTTAGTGTTTAAAAAATAAGCTATTGGGTATATCAGAAGCTTTCCTAATTCCCTGTTCATGTCAAAGGTATGAGGGTTTCTGCTTGTCTTTGACGAAAAAATTGCAAGCCTTATTGGGTTCTTTTTACTAAATGATAGGGAGTTTACGGCTTTTATAAGGAGGTTTAAGTCGATTTTTAATTCTTCCCTGTTGCCATCATACTTTTGCATTATGGTCTTATATGGATTTTCCCTTGATTTAATTACAAAGCTAAGCCACTCTTCTGCCCTAGTGTTTGCATAATTCTGTAATATGGAGTTAAAATATTCTTCCCTGATGTTATTATATATTGACCTTTCCTCCTTCTTGGATATAAGGTCTTCCTTAAAATACTCCATAAGTACCTTCTCAAAATCAACTCCTTGGAACTTAGTATTTTCAATAGCACCTGTGATTTTATTAATACTTATGCTTGTTGATTTTTTGCTGTAGAAGTCCTTTTTTAGAAGGCCTGACAGGGCTTCCATTTCCGTTTGTGTCAGATTATCCAGCTTTATTGTTCCTCCCAGCTAGCCAAGGGATCTGTATTTTTCTTTTATATGCTCAAATAGGCGTTTAAAACCCTTGTTTGCTTTAAAGTATTCGGCACATTGTTTGTTAAGTTTGGCGTTGTCCATTTTACTTTATAACCCCCTTAGCTTGATGGTCTAATATTACACAAAGCCGCTGTGGGCAGCTGCCACTACGATTGTGACAGGTGCCACCATATGTGTATAATATCCTTCACTGCGTTTATGATGACATGCAGGCTTTTACAGTAATGGCGAATGCCCTAATTTATTGTTCACTATTAGATTAATAACTCCTTTACCTTTCCGTTCCAGTGGTACCTTATAACCGTTACAAAGTCTAGATTATCAGGTCTTATAAGTTCACATATGGATAGGGCTGGCACTGTGTCATAATCTCCCCATAGTATTTGGGAGTTTATTATATAATCAAGGTCAAGCTCCCCTAGGAGTCTGAACATGTCTCGTATGTTCTTTTCATCAACCCCTGCAAATGCCTCATCAAGGGAAATAAGCCTTGGGCAATCTTTTCTGGCTCCTTCGTATCTTGCATATACTGCAGAGAAAAGGGGTACATACATTGCCATTGCCTTTTCTCCTCCACTGAATTTGTAGAATTCATTATTTGTCAGTTCCTTTTTTGCCTGTCCTGTTTTAGTATAGTAGAGCTTAAATTCAAACCACCTTCTGTAGTCTAGTACCTCACGCATAATGCTGTGGAAGGTTTGGGTTTTTCCTGAATCCTCCTGTATCCTTCTTGCCTCTGATATTTTGGATCTAAAATGTTCCGACAGCTTATTTAGGTCAGACTCCTTCATTAGGGTTCCTTCCTGTTTTAACAGCTCAACAAGCTCCTTGGTGTCCAGCTGTTCCTCTGTTTCTGCTTTTTTGCTGCTCCACCTTAAGCTAAAGGATAATCCACTGGAGGTGTTCATTGACTCCATAAGCTCATTCATTTTTTTAACCCATTTTTCACTGTGATAAATCTTTGCTCTAATCTTCTTGCTTATGTTTTTTACCAGTATATCTTCAAATAGTTGTCTGTCACTTTCCTTTAAAAGCCTTTCATTTTCCTCCATTCCCTCCTTAATGAAGTTCAAAAGGCTGTAAAAATCCACATCCTTTCCCCTTACCTTACCGGTTATATAGAGCCTTTTTGATTTTGATATTGCTTCAATAATATCTTGATTATCCTCTTCATACTGTTTTTCAAATATATTGTCTATTTTAACAATATATTCCCTTAAATACTGGCTGTTTTCCTGGAACTTCCCATAAAGTTGATTTATATAATCATCCCTTTGGAGTTTATCACTTAATTTTATCTCCCTTGTTATCCTCATTGCTGCCCTATAGTTGTCCTCATTATCCACAGGTTCCTCTACACATTTTAAATTATATTCTTCAAGGAATGAACTACTGTAAATCTCAACTAACTCTGACCTTTGAGATATATTACTATTTATGGATACTATCTCCTGAATGGATCTTTTATACTCATTCTCCATCTTTGCTCTTTTGTCTATTTCGGCTTCTAAAAGGGCTGGTATTTCATCTAGTACCTTTAAGCATTCTTCAATTTCCTTTTTTATCTCCTCATAGTTTGAAAGCATTAGCTGTTCTGATAGTGCATCATAAAGTGATTTTAATTCCCTTTGTTTTCTTTCCTTTATAGAAATATCGGAAATAAGGTTTTCAATATCAATTTCAAGCTGTTCTCTGTCGTCATTAAGGGTTTTTATGCTCTCAATACACTGTATCAAACTTGAGTGATATTTTTCAAGGCAATAGAGCATATCCCTGTATTCCTTTGAGGCTTCATAGGCCTCATCAAATACTTCAATATCCGCCTTCAGGTTTATTTTATGGGTGAGCTCCTGTACCCTTTGCTGCAAAGCTTTAAGCTCTGAATATGTGTGTTTTTCCTTCTGCTCCCATTTGCCTTGCTCTTCCTTTGCTTTTTGAAGGTTAAATTCCGCATTTTTTAATTCATTCACAGCAGTTATAATATCAATGCTTTTAGGAAATGCACCAAATTCAACACCAAGTACTCTTAGCCATTCCTTAACATCTGCTGCTTCATTTTTAATTTTATCTATTTCCTGCTGCAATTGATTGAATTTTTCAGTTAGTTCTTCTATCATCTGCTCCCTGAAATTCTTTCTTGCAGATGCTCCTATGAATTTAGGAGTATATATTTTTGAGGTTTTTCCTCTCATTATCCCTATTCCATAATTTCCAGACTCATCTAAATATGTGCTGCCATTTCCTTCATCCAGCATAATGCTTTTTAGCACATTATCAATATCAGCAGGAGTTATACCCTGTACATCTATTTTTTCTGGCTTTAATAGCTCCGAAAGGTCATGCATAAGGTACTTTGGACTAGGGAATATATATTTGTCTGCCATATTTG
>JBEQBT010000068.1:0-14208 GCA_041639705.1 Clostridiaceae bacterium
CTAATGTATCAAAGAAATATCTTTACGATAACCATTTTGACCGTATAGATACCCTACGTAAGCAGCAAGAAGGCCTATCATCTCCAAAACAAGTAAAACGAGAAATGACTGACGCAAGTAAAGATGTCATCATAGCCTCTAAAAACAAACGTATCAAGGAATTAGAGGCTGAAGTGAAACGATTTAAAAGCATTTTAGAGCGTAGGTATGGTGAGGATTACGATAAAGGTATCTAACGGGTCACTTATATACATATTTATCCAATTGATATATAATAAAGTTAGGTCGAAACAGTATTTAGATACGTTGTAGTGTTCTTTAGTTTATAGGATATTTAGATGTCGAAAATAATACCCATAACTAACCAGATAAATTAAAACACATTATCTCATCGACTAAACATTTATAGTAAAGCAGGAAATTTTACTAAGAAATTTTAAAGGATAAATGTAATATAGAGTAAAATGTTACCATTAATTTCTTGACATAAATATTATTTGTGCTAGAATGTAACTAAAAGGGATATATGGAAATGAAAGTATATTGTAAAAAAGCATTTACTTTTCTATTATGTTTACTAGTTATGTTACCTGTTCTTCCAAATCTGAAAGCACAAGCACATACTGAGCCAAATGATTTAATGGCACCAATATATTGCTTGGTTACCTATTCAAGACATATTCCTCAATCAAGAGTACTTGCAAAAGTAAAAATAGACAATGATAGCAATATTTATAACTATACCAGAGCTACATGCCCATGTGGCGCTGAGGTTTACTATAATGGCTATCCACAGGGATATAATGGATCAGTTGATAACTATTTTTACACTTATTATGATTCATATATAGATTATTTTTCAGGCTATACTGTATTAAAAGTTCATTCTGTAAGTTATTCTTCATCACCTAATTTAGTAGATTGGTATTTAGATCGTGATTGGAACTACACAAAGATGCAATTAGTGGAAAATATAAAATAATTAATTTTTTTACTACTTATTAAAGCAAGAATTGGATAGGAGCTGTGATTGAATGAACAAAATTATCTCAATTATTCTATTGTCTCTTTTTATGGTTTCTTCTTTTGCATCATGTAATAAAAATTCAGATGAATCTCAAAAAACTGTAGAAAACTTTTTAACTACTCTATACACTGTTACACAAGATGATTTTGAGTATTACCAAAAGATGATTATAGGTGCTAAGCCAGATGAAGTGAAAATTTATGATGAAGTCTATGAAACTGCTACAGCTAAGTTCAAAAAATTTTTATCTGATAAATCATATGAAAAATTTTATGTTGACAGACTTTCCTATTTGCGAATAAAAAGTGCATTCGAAAATAATTATTATACAGAAATTAAAAGCATAAAAATTGAAAAGACAAAAGAAGATAAACAAAATAAAACAATTACATATCATTATGAAATTGAAATTAGCCAAATAGATCTAGAAACAAGCAAAGAAGAAATCGTCAAGAAAAGCAATACTTTAACTGTTATTGAAGAAAATGGGCTGCGGAAAGTGCTTGATGGTATTAAAATATAATATAATTTAAAGGAAAGACCTAGCGCAAGGATTGTGCTAGGTCTTTCCTTATTTAACATTTGTTTGTTGCATATTATTCTTATTAGACGAATTATACACATAGTTATTAACAGATTATACACAGGTTACATGTAAACAAAGAGGCATGCCCCTAATTATAGGACTTGCCTCTTTTTAAGTTTAGATAACATTTGCTCCTTTTTTGTTATAATGTACTCAACACCCAATGAAATCTACTTAAATGATCAATGTACACAAAATACAAAATGCAAATTAAGCTACAGTTCTGTCATTTCTCATGATAAATAAGAATATTGCTGGCATTCCAATAAAACTTAATACAATACTTAAAATAATCCATAATGTAGCCTGTTGCGGTCTATAAATAGTGAATAATTTATAAAATACAAATACTAATAGCACAAGATAAGCGATGTAAATTAACCATCCTATTACAGGGATATTCCCTAATATGGCAACTGCGAGACTCCCCACTGGAAGAACAATCTCGAGGCTTGGAACTTCAAAGGTGCCAATTTTCACCGACTTAACAAGCTTTGCAAGAATATATAGATCAGCTACAGGAATCCATGCAAGCCATGGGTTCTCGATTCCTGCATTTTGTGCTAGCTTATATAGTCCTAAGGATCCAAGAACATATAGTACTATTCCAAGAATAACAACTATGAATAAAAAAGCTCCAAAAAACGCAAGAATTGCTAATGAACCACTGTCACTATACAATAATATCATCTCCTTTTTATTGTTTTGGATATTGAGTACACAAGTATGTAGTACAAATTCCCAAAGTACAATTTGATATCCATATTATACCAGAATATTATGTATGATAAAATAATTTTCCTAAATTATACTTCATTTAATGTATCGTATAGAATGGACGTGTACCCAAGACGCAAATCGAATTTTTATAAAAATCCCTTCAAAATTAAATATTTACTATACTTATGATAGATATTATTCAAAAAATCATTTGAATATTCCAATGATGACTAATTATTTATATTGTTTTTGTCATTATAATAAATTCTCGTTCTTCTTCATTTCTTTTATTAATAAAGCTTGTTTCAATTTGAAAACCCGCCCTTTCATATACCCTTATTGCCCTTTTATTAAACTCAGCTACTGTCAGCCTAACTATCCTTGGTTTATATATATTAATTCCAAATTCAATGCCTTTTAAAACAAATTCTAAGCCAATTCCTTTTCCTGTTAAATCAGGTCTTAAACCAAGACCCATATCAATTGTCTCTGCTTTACTATAGAGTCCTTTATTTCTTCCACCTGGAACCTGTGCCGATTCGCCATAACAAAAATATCCAATTATATTACTATTTTCAAACACTGAATAATATGTACCATCTATTAATTCTTTAATAGTCTCCCAGCAACTGTCCATGCTGTAAAATGAGTATATCCCCTCATAAGTCCATGTTGATATTTCTCTAGTATCCTCTAGTTCCATTGCTTTAATCCTCATATCCATATAAAACACCTTCCTTACCTTTTCCTTCTTCTTCTCTTTTTCTTTTTTTTAGATTTAACAATACGCAATGTTAACCCAACCATTAAAAGCAGCCCCACTGGAACTGTTACATTTCTATTCTTATAAATAAACATCATTCCAGGTAAATTGAAAATTGCATAATTTCTTTTAATGTCTCTTCCTGCCTCTATATTGATTTCTCCCAGCATTTCATCATTTAGAGTATATATAACTTTTCCTAGAACCTCTCCTTTTTTAAGTGAGGATAATATTTTAACTCCTTCTGTAGTTTCATCAGATGGTTTAATCAATTTGCTATCCCATTCTATTCTCCACAGAATGTTAGAGATTTCATCCTTATTAACAACCTCTTCAAGCCCATCCGCTGCTATTAAATCTAAATCCAGCTTGTCCCATGGAGGTTTATTGCTAACCTTAATAGATTGAAGTATATCACCTTTTTTTATAATCACATGGTGTGTAAAATTGTTTAACCCATAATCTAGAAGTGTTTTTGAATCTCCCCACTGACCTGCTGAGGATGTATTAAGCACAACAGCTATTACATCCATGCCATCCTTACTTGCCGAGGATACAAGGTTGTAACCTGCGGGGGTAGTATGACCTGTTTTAATACCAGTTGTATATTTATAGTAATTCTTACTTCTCTTATTCAAAAGTTGATTTGTATTCTCCCACTTATGGGCTTGATTGTTAGCATTTAAACCTTCATATGTGTAGGTTTTAACAACTTGCCTAAAAAAATCATATTTAAATGCTTCCCTAGCAATCAATGCAATATCATATGAAGTAGAGTAATGTTCATTATTGTGAGACCCATTTGGATTAATAAAATTTGAATCCCTTGCACCAATTTCTTTGGCTCTTTCATTCATTTTATCAACAAATATATTAATAGCCTCTTCCTTTTTAAGGGATGGATTATTTGAAATTCTTCTTCCTATATTTAGAGCAATAGTATACGAAGCATCGTTACCAGAAGAAAGCATCAACCCCACTAATAAATTTGATAACTTCATTTTTTCACCGATTCTCAGCCATGCTCTACTTCCATCTGGATCCATTAGTTTTATCTCATCACCTATTGTTATAAGCTCATCTAGATCTCCGTTCTCTATTGCTATAAGAGCTGTAAGGATTTTAGTGGTACTTGCAGGATACATTCTTTTATTTCCATCCTTTTCAAACAAAATCTTTCCAGATTCCTGTTCAATTAGTACAGCACTTTTTGCATTAACAATAATAGAAGCTAATGTTTTTTTATCAGAATTTAAGTTTTTATATTTTTCCTCGGCCTTTGCGTAATATTGAACTCCAGTTCCATCATATATAACTCCGGAAAATATTAATATAATCAATAGAATAACAAATATACGTTTCATCAAAACACTCCTTGTTCAATATTTGCATAAAAAAAATGATTATTTAATACTGTAATTACAGGGTTCCATTACTGAGGCTGTCGCAAAATTCTTTTTCTCATAAAAATTGTGCTTGATAACTAGCATTGTCATTTAAATGAAAGCAAGTTTGTCATCCCCCTGCTGTATATAATTATTATATACTACAATAATATCATAAAAGCAGCTGTTGTATTTTACAGCTGCTTTTTTTCAACTAATCTAAGATATTAAAATTCTCTCTGAATCTTCAACTATAGCTTTTCTGGAATCAACAACCTTTGGTATAACATAAATACTAATATACAATGCTGAGGAAAGAACAAATGACCAGGCAACATCCTTAATTGAATGCTGTTTTATCAATACTGTAGAAGCACTGATACTTACCATGCAAATGAATGAAATAATTTTAACCCACCAATTTCTTTTAAGTGCTTTGTGATTTCCCACAGCCGAGTGTACTGCAATAGAATTAATTACATGCATACTTGGAGCTACATTTGTTGGTGTATCAATGGTATATAAATTTTTAATCATTCTTAAGAATGGATCTGCTGTTTCAGCTATAACAGGTCTTAGGTTCTGTGCATTGGGGAACAACATATATATGAAAATTGAAATTGTCATACCACCAAAAATAAACACAAATAACCTCATAAAATCCTTCCTAGATACAAATCCAAAGTAAATAAAAGCTCCTATAAAATACACATACCAGAATAAATATGGTATTATAAACTCCTTAACAAAGGGTATATAATTATCAATTTTGGAAAACATATAATAAATAGGTTTTATATTTTTTCTCCCCACCAAAAAAACATTTGATTTGGTATAAACAAAAGCAGCCATAGGAAATACCTATACCTTAGCATGAATTTTTTAATAGTATCCATGAACGTTTCCTCCTAAAATACCTTTAATATTATTCAGAAATAATATTATACTTATATTATTTTTGTTTTATCTTAAACTTTCTAATAACCCAGTAAAAACCATAAATAGCTAATCCAATTAGTAGTATAATAAGTACAGTTCTATTATATACACTTAAAAATTTCTTTATATTATCCCAATTACCACCAATAGCCTTTCCTGTGGAAAAAAATATTATATTGTGGAATAATGATGCTACTCCAATCCCTATATAAGCCCAAATCTTATTATACTTAAAAATTCCTCCAAAAATAATCATAAGTGAATTAATTCCAGGAATAAATTTACATATAAAGAATGTAATTATACCATATTTTAATACCCAGATTTTTGCCCTGTCTTGATGTTTTTCCCCAAAGTATTTAGAAATTAGTTTGGTTTTTAATATGGCTTCTCCCTTCCACTTTCCTAACTCATAAAGCACTAAACTTGTTAGAACAGTTCCAGTCCAATAGGAAAGAAATATGGGAATAAATCCTCCATACATTTGTGTGCTGCCCATATAGCCTCCAAATACCAGCAGGGTGTCACCAGGATAGGGTGGCACGGTAATTTGCAGAACAGCTGAAAGAAAGAAAAAAAGATATATAATCCAATTTGATATATGATTTATATTCCCTAAAAAATTTTGAACCATTACTTCCATATATATGCTGCTCCTTTTGCATGCCTAGAATTTGTCATTTACTACTAAACTCACATAAAATTTATTATCATTTATAAGTATAACAGATTGGTAATAGCATGTATTTACAAATTTATAAAATTTTTATTAACATACAAATTCAAATTGTACATATAATATTTAGGATTTATTGTATGCATTAATATAGTATACATAAGGATAGAAAATGTGATTATAGTATTTATAAACAAAACCCCTCTGTGGAATACTACAGAAGAATTTTCATAATTTACATTTCGACTTTTACATATGAAGCTATTCTTCAATTCTCTTTACAATCCTAACACCATTTACATACATATTATATAGTGCAAATACATTCATTAAATCTCCATCATGAATACCTAAATCATAGGTTTCAACCACATTCATAGGTATTATAATATTTGACCTAATGTTTTTCATATTAAAATACGACTTTAGGGCTAGGGAAAACTGGAGTATGCATAGGTCTGTACAGTCTCCTGCAATTATGAAGTTGGTTACATTGTTGTTATCCTCAAGCCATTTCATAAACTCTTTCTCTAAAATACCATTAGTAGAATTCTTATTTAATAATGTATATTTCCCTATCTCTTTAATTTCCTTTATAAGTTCACTTTCACTTGTCCCCATAACACAGTGCTCTGGATAGCTCTCAAACTCAGGGCAGTCTTCAGAATGAGAATCTATAAATGCTATAGTTGCTATTTCATTCTTTTGACAGAGTTTAATAAGCTTTAATGTCTCAGGAATTAACTCCTTCACTCTATCACTTTTAAGTGGACCTTCATTAACAAAACCATTAATCATATCAACAATTACTAAGACCGTATTCTCCCTATTAAAACTACTCAGCTTAATAATTGGAAACCCATCAATAATATCAATAATTGACTTTAGTGTCTCCTGGCTTTTATTAATAAACCTATCCCTTTCAATAGCTTTCATAAATTCATCTCCTTAAAAAGTTTACTTAAACAATATTATACCACAATGATAAATCAATTTAAAAATTAAACAAAGGGGTTATAAACCCCTTACCATTTAAAGCATATTCCTATTGCCTTTGGTCCAAGGTGAGCACCTACTACTGGGCCAAGTACATCGATTGTGATATCCACCTCTGGATACTTCTTCCTAAGTATTCCTTTGATTTCTAATGCTTCCTCCATATTGAATATCTGACATATACTTATTTTCTCAACCTTATCCGGTATATTTGAAATCATCATTTCAATTGCCTTGCTCTTTCCTCTAACCTTTTCTTTAGGAACTAATTCACCATCAATTAAAGCAATAATAGGTTTAATATTTAAAATCGAACCAATAAGTGCTTGACCGGTCGAAAGCCTTCCTCCCTTTTTAAGATATTCGAGAGTATCTACTGTAAGATTTATACCAGTTCTCTTCTTTTCGTCATTAATTATATTAAGGATTTCTTCTCTCATAACCCCAGATGCTGCTAATTCCATTGCTCTTACCACAAGCATTCTGAGGTTAGAGGCTGATGTTTCCGAGTCTATTATAGAAATTTTATTAGAAGCAACCATATCTGCTGCTGCACTTGCACTGTTATATGTTCCACTGAGCTTTGAGGAAATAACAATTGCAATTACCTCATCACCATTCTCTACAGCTTCTTTAAACACCTGAGCAAATGCCCCAATGGATGGCTGGGAGGTCTTAGGAAAGCTTTTCGAAATCTTTAACCTATTAAAAAACTCCTCAAATTCTCCTGGAAAACCTTCAGCACTAGTAACTCCATCAAAATCCACCATTAACGGGACAATATCTATATTATTGCTGTTTGCATACTCCTTTGGTATGTACGCAGTACTATCAGTAACTATCCTTACACTAGACATATACATTCCCTCCTTATACATTATGCTTATATATTACCAGGTACTAATACCTGTTGTAAATATATATTTTTAATTTTCCGAATATTTATTTTAAGCTTTTTTGCAATAATTCTACACTTATTAAATCTATGGAAATACATCACTGTTTTACATATTTTATCACTTCATAATTCGTAATATCCTTTTAAGTTTTATACTCAGCAATAAAAAAAGAACTTCAAAATGAAGTTCTTTTTTTATTTTATCTTTTTCTAAATATATTTATTGCATTTTTACCCTGGAAAATATAGAATGGGAAGGGCTCACCAACTACACAATCAACTCCATTTTGAACATAAAAATCTCCAAGGTTTGAGCCTGTTTCAGCAAACATAACAAGCATTGTATTATATTCCCTTGCAGTATCAATTATTTCATCAAGTGTATTAGTAGTTAATGTCATACCAGTAATTACTGCCACATCACACTTTTTTACCATCTCTAAAGTTCTGTCACCATTGACTATTTCTGCCTTTCCAAACAGCTTTTTCCCAACTATTTCTTTATCAAAGTCTGCTCCAATAACATCAATATCCTTGTCAACAAGTTCTTTGATAATATTTCCTACAACACCTACATTAAGTACTAATGGTTTTTTATTTTTTAAGTTTTTATTGTCTATAAGCATTATTACCTCTTCAGCTACAACCTTTGCCCTATCCTCTGCCTTGTCTACTGAATTTCCATTAAGTTCAACCACTCTATCAGGTTCTCTTTGAAGAGTTGAGTATATTGCATCTAGAATTGCAACCTCAAGTGCTGTATCCTCAAGCTTTAAATCCAAATAGTTTTTACCCATAAGGCTCTCAAGATATTTTACGTCATAGTCAGTAACCATACTATATGCACAGCCCTGTCCAATTGTTTGGGCAACAATAAACTTATAGTTAAATGTTCTTTCCTTCACATTTGGCTTGAAAAGGCAGTCCACAGACCATAAACCTCTAATAATCAGCTCTTCTTCACTAATATTACTGTTTTTTATTGATTCTCTTATTTTATCTAATATCATATTTTTGCCTCCTATTTGTTTCCAAATATCATCTTATACTTTGAAATATAAATTTCTTTAACTTCTTCATGACTTATAAATTTAGTGAGGCTCATTGTGTAGCCATATGCTCCAGTATTGAAAAATACCATTATATCATCCTTTTCTAGCTCAGGAAGCATTACGTCCTCTTCATATATATCAATAGGAGTACACATAACTCCTCCTAGTGTAATCTTTTTACTCTTTTCAAGGTTCATTTTATTTCCAACCTCTATTGGGTACCTGTTTTCTTTTATAAATACAGGTCTAAAAAACGTATTCATTCCCCCATCTAGTATTGCGTAATTTTTTCCCCTAGATACCTTTGTGTCCAATACCCTTGCAATATAATATCCAGCTGGTCCACATATAAATCTTCCACTTTCAATCATAAGCCTTAAATTTGAAACGCTCTTAAATTCCTCAGATTTTTTAAGCTCCTGAACCATTTTTCCTGCCCTTTGTATACTTAGCTCCTCATCCTTATCAGTATACTTTATTCCAAAACCTCCTCCAAAGTCAATAAATCTTAGGTCCATGTCCAGTTCATCCTTACAGTATGCAGCTACCTTAAATATATTGAGGAAATTATTATAAATAATATTATAGTCAATAATTTGACTTCCCATATATATTTGGATTCCTTTAACTTCAATGTTTTTTAGACTTCTTATAAAATCCATGCTTTTATCTAGAATTTCCTGATCTATTCCAAATTTACTTGGGTAACCAGACATTACTTCAAGAGCATCAGAGCCCTCAATTGAGTAGTTTGGATTTATTCTTATTCCTACTTCTTCTCTAACTCCTAAATTTTGGCAAATCTCATTAATCATTTTTAGTTCATTTAATGAATCAGCAATTATTATGCACTTACCCAATGCTTCTCTTATTTCTGCTTCCTTTTTCCCAGGAGCAGAATATAATATTTCATTTCTTTCAAAACCACAGCTTTGTGCAAGCCTTACTTCTCCTATAGATGCAGTATCTGCAAACTGTCCATTGTGTTTTATGAAACTGCAAATTTGAGGATAGGGATTAGCTTTTAATGAGTAAAATATATCAAAACCCTTAAAGCTTTCACTTAAGAGTTTAAGCCTTTCTCCAAGAATTTTCTCATCATATACATATAATGGTGCTCCATAATCATTAACCAATTCGGCTACATCTATGTCTGCAATTTTTAACATTCCATTAGAGCTATTTGGATTTATTTCTGACAACCATTTCATCTCCTTCTGACTGCAAGATATATTGGTTTACATATATTATATATCTTTTCATATTTGATACTATTAAGTTTATTTAAAGCTTTTCCATAGTCTCATTAAAATTATACCCTCTTTTTTTACAAAACTTCAAGACTATATTTATTAAGAATTCATTAATAACCTTGAATACTTCAATATAACCTATAACATATTGAAAATATTGTAAAATAAATGTATTTTTCAATATTTAATGTTGAATTGACTTCTATACAATATCTCTTTTGTGTTATAATAAATTGTTCTTTTACTCAGAACATAATTTTTAAATATGAGGTTGTACAAATGAGACTTGCTCCAATTAACTCTGTCAGGGAAGGTACCTACCTTGCAAAAACTATATACAATAACAGCGGTAGAGTACTTCTAAAGGAAGGGGTATTACTTACCAATAGTTTAATAAAAAGCATTAAATCAATAGGTATATTTACCATATACATACATGATGAATATAGCAATAATTTAATTGATGATATAATTGAACCTCAATTAAGGCAAAGTGCTATTAAATCTGTAAAGGATACATTTAATTGTCTTAAAAAACAAATTTATCCTTCAAACGGCAATAATCCTAATCAGCTGAGAAAGCTCAGTAGAGAAAGGGACAGTTATATTAAATCAATAACTGAAGCAGCTGAAAATATAATGAATGAAATATTATCCAGGAGAAAAATACTTATTAACCTTGTTGATATTAAAAGTCTTGATAACTATACCTATCAGCACAGTGTTAATGTTGCAATACTTTCTATGGTACTTGGCATACAGTTAAAGTTTTCAAAGTATGATCTGTACACTCTTTGTGTTGGAGCAATGCTTCATGATATTGGCAAAGTATTTGTTCCTCCTGAAATAGTTCAAAAGAATAACAGGTTAACAGAAGCAGAGTATGCTGAAATGAAACAACATACATTAAGAGGATATGATTACTTAAAGGGCAGCCTTGATGTTTCTCCTGTTTCTAGAATAGTTGCTCTTCAACATCACGAAAGACCTAATGGTCAAGGTTATCCTGAAAGGCGCAAAAGTGATGACATTAATAAACTGTCCAAAATTGTGGCAATAGCTGATGTTTATGATGCACTTACTTCAGATAGATCCTATAGAAATGCAATGTCTCCAAATGAAGCCCTTGAGTACATAATGGCCAGTGGAGGCAGCCAGTTTGATTATGAAATGGTACGAGTATTTTCCCATACAATTGTGCCTTATCCAGAGGGTTCTCTAATAAAGCTAAGCACAGGAGAGATTGCATTAGTTATGGATGTTAATCCAAAATATGCCCTACGGCCCAAGGTAAAGATTATTAGGGGAAGGACTCCTGGTTTGGTGATTGATTTGGAAAGTGAATTAAATGTCGTCATAACAGGACTTCAATTTAATATTGCTTAAATGGAGTGATATGTACCCTACAGTATTAGGTTTACCTGCATTATCTATTAATTTTCAGTAGGTAGAAGTAGCTCAATCAGCTTTTACAATTATGAATATAACTTTATACTAACAATAAAGAGGCCGTCATACTGAACGTAGTGAAGAATCTGAAAAATCCTTCACTACGTTCAGTATGACGGCCATAAATTTTTATGTAAAACGTTTTTTTAGGAGTTTTGCAACATACCTTTTTCCATTCTATACACCCATATTAACTGCAATATTTGCTCCTTTGTAATAATTCCTTCAATAAGTCCACTCTTACATATCATAATGGTAGTTATTCTAGGCCCATGCCTTATATTGATTTCCTGACCTAGGATAGAAATAACTAAGATTAATACATATTACAAAAATTTATCCATTATCATCACTGATATGCATATCACTATTGACAACGTTATCAACAGTGATATACTTAAGATATAATAAAACATATAAATGGTTATAACTAATATCAATAATGGGGTGATATTATGAATATAAAGGATACATATAACTTCCTGCTCTATGGAGATTCAATTTCTAAGGGCGTTACATATGATGAAGAAAAGGAACGATATGTTACAATTAAGGATAGCTATGCTGCATTGCTTCAAGATAAACTTAAGGGTGTGCTTTATAATGCTGGAAGGTTTGGAAACACAATAATACGAGGTATGAGCAGACTCTCAACAGATGTACTAAAAAACAATCCTGACATTGTTGTAGTAGAGTTTGGCGGAAACGATTGTGACTTTAACTGGGAAGAGGTCGCTAATGACCCTCTTGGAGAACACCTGCCAAATACTGATTTTAACCTATTCCAAAGCTCCCTTAAGGATTTAATTTCATCACTAAAGAGAAACAACATTACTCCCGTTCTAATGTCCCTCCCGCCTATTGATGCAGATAGGTACTTTAAATGGGTGAGTAAATACAACGATTCCATGGGTAGTAATATTCTTAAGTTCCTTGGAAGCGTTAATAAAATATACTGGTGGCAGGAGAGATATAGTTCAGCAGTTTTAAATGTTGCACAGGAAACAGACACAAAATTGATTGATATAAGAGGTGCATTTTTACAAACCCCGGATTATAGAAGACTTATTTGCAAGGATGGAATCCACCCAAACCCAGAAGGTCATAGGGTAATTGCTGATAAGATATTTGAATTTGTTAAGTGCAATTACAGATTTCTTCTAAAGGATGAAATCATAAATACATTATAGATTGTATAAGTGCAAAAGGGGCTGGTGCAAAATAGTTTTGTTTTTTAAAAAAAGGCTGTCATTCTGAACGTAGTAAAGAATCTTAAAAATCCTTCACTTCGTTCAGGATGACAGTCATAAATTTTTATGTGAAACAGTTATTTTTTAGTAGTTTTTCAGCAGTCACTTTAAATATGTCTATAAGTACCCTGTTAACATATCTTTATGAGTTAATTGAATCCTTTTCAAACTTATATTCCATATTGAACAAAACCAATAATTGCTAAACTTATAAACAATATTATAATAATGACAGATAGTATTTCTAATCCTGTTGTTACCCAGCACCATATCTTGGCATTCTTTGAAGACTTAACTGCACCATCATAATCCCCAGTTCTTAGCTTTGAATCTACCTGAGTGGAGAACACTATTGCAACAATTCCTGTAGCTATAGCAAATACATTGAAAAAAAGTACTGATAAAACGGTTACAATTATTGACCAAACGAGATAATTTGGTACCTTATCGTAATTTGTAATTGGTATATTGCTGTAATTTGTATCATTAGGTGTAGTGATAGGTTTTTGTGAAGCTTCTGGACTCATCGCTCTTAGACTATTTCCACAAGATGTGCAAAACTCTGCATTATCTTCATTTTGTATTCCACATTTTGAACAATACATATTATTCCTCCTAACAAATTAATATTACAGTGTATTGATTAATTATATATATTATATAGGTCTCTTAGTATATATAATATATTCTACATTATATTTGATAAAAAGTTAATATAATATTTATATTATATTAGCTAGGATTGCAATTAAAGCATATTCTACCACCCTATCACTGTCATTTGTCATCCTGAACGTAGTGAAGGATCTTTCCCCAAGATGCCTATAAGATCCTTCACTACGTTCAGGATGACATAGGATTATAACAGACTAGTTCTTCATATTAATGGCAAGGATGCTGGTCTCAGGATGGCAATGAATTCAACTTTATCAAATTTAAAGGTGTATATCCCGAAGGATATACACCTTTTAACTATTTATATAAGCTAAAGCTATCACACAATTTTTTAACTCTATTCTTTGCTGGAGTTAAATCGTTTTCTTTGTTTTCTATTGTCCAGTTGATAATGTCTGCAATTTCAACCATTTCATCTGTTCCAAATCCTCTTGTAGTAACTGCTGCAGTTCCAATTCTTACTCCACTTGTAATAAATGGGCTCTGTGTTTCAAATGGAACTGTGTTCTTGTTAACTGTAATACCTATTTCGTCTAACA
>JBEQBT010000069.1:0-13924 GCA_041639705.1 Clostridiaceae bacterium
AATGAAATAGAAAGGTATGTTTGTGAGCTTGGAAATGAGGGAAGACTTGTGTTTATGCAGCTAGAAGATCTTGCTGATAATGTGGAGGATGAAGGTATTTTATTAATTAAAGATTATTTAGAAGGGTTTAGGGAATATAATGATGTTATTAAGATTATTAAAAATTTGTCATCTGAAGAACTTGTGGAGATACCATTATTATGTAAATTAATGGGGTACAGCCCAGACTCAATGCTTGATATTACAATATCACCTAGGGGATATCGACTTCTTAATAAAATTCCTAAGCTTCCTACTGTAGTTATTGATAACTTGATTAAAACCTTTGAATACTTTAAAAACATTCTTAATGCATCCATAGAAGAGTTAGATTCTGTGGAAGGAATTGGTGAAGCAAGAGCAAAAATTATTAAAGAAGGATTAAGAAAGATGCAGGAACAAGCTCTCCTTAACAGACCAATATAAATAAAAATAGACGGTTTATCCGTCTATTTTTTATTAAAAGGTTGTAAACTTTCCTAATGTCTGTAATTTGTCATATCTCTTGATTATTACATCAAACATATTAATCCCTAGAGAATCACAGAGTGCCGCAAGATAATAAAGGTTTGTTCCGACTTCATCCTCTAGTATCTCCTTGCAGTTATCACATAACTGACCCTCAACCTGATAGCTTAACAAACTGGATATATTTTCAAGGGATGCATCATCAGGTAGTTTTTGCTTATGTGCACTTATACTTATGCATCCGCAAGCGGTTACTGATTTTGCCAGAGCACGGCTGACCCTTGCATTGGATTCATTAAATTTAGTCATTATATCTATTATGCTTCTGTGTCTGATCAATGAATCTGATACTGAGTTCTGAAAATCATCTAAAATAATATCATTCATTTGCTTCCACTCCTTATGATGATTTTTAATAACAGGAAGTGTAATTTTTATTTGCATGATATAATAACACTGGAATTATCCTATTGTAGAAAATATAAAATACATGACTAAATAGTTTTGTACCTTATTAATATTATAAATATTATTAGTATGAAATGTCAAACATATTAAAGCGAAAAATCATTAAATATTTGTAAAAATATGTAATCACATTTTCGACATAAATAATATAATATACTAAGAGGATAACTATGCCTTTCATTATGTTATGTTCAAAATTGTTTTTAGCACATTGTGATATAAAAGAGGTGTTTCTAATGTTTATAATTGGAGATTTAATTTTTTTACCTGTATTTGGGGCTGGATATATTGCCAGTATTGAGGATAAAAAAATACATGGGGAGATAAGTAAATACTATGTAATAAATTTTGTAATAAATAAGATATCTATTATGGTTCCAGTATTTTCTGAGGAAGCTAAGAAAATCAGAAGAACTATTACAATAGATGAATATGTTAGTATATTTCAACTTCTAATAGGACCTTTTAGCCCACTTCCCTGTAAATGGAGTGAAAGACAGAGATATTACAATGATAACATAAGGAATGGAGACATATTTCAACTTTCTTGTATATTAAGAGATATAAATGGCATTTCAAGTGTTAAAAAGCTTTCTAAAAGTGAAACAAAAATATTCAAAGAAATATTAAACATGGTTACAAGCGAAATTTCACTTGTACTAAACAAAGACTTTGAAGATACTAAAAAGGAACTATTATCAATACTTAGAACTAGTAAAACACTTCATTTATAAATTATATAATTAACACTGTGCCATTTAAGAAGCACAGTGTTAATTATAAATAACTTTATGTTAATAAAAATGTAATACTATATTATAATAAACTACATTGATTTTTTTATATCTTTAATGTATATTAATATTAAAATAAACTAACATGGAAATATTTGAAATATTTTATGTTTTATTATATAATATTTTTTTAAATTAATACTAAAAGTGGAGGTGAATAGATGTTAAATAAAATATTTAGATGGCTTTTGACAGCGGCAGGTCTTATTGTGGGGTATGCTGTTATAGGGGCTATTACAAAATTGCAGTTTATTAGTAGTAGACTAAATACAGTGTCAAGTATTATTACTTATATTATTGGAATTATAATTTTCGGAATAATATTTTATGCCATTTCCCCATTCATAATAAAGATTGTTTGGAAAGCAATTGAACTTATGGAAAGCGGTCTTCAGAAGATACCTACAAACGAAATTATAATTGGTGTGAGTGGTCTTATTATCGGACTTATTATAGCTAATCTACTTGTAAGTTCATTTACTAGGCTTCTTACTGGAAGCATAGTATTAACTGTTATTGGAAGTATTACATCCTTGATTATAAATATCATATTTGGAATCTTAGGTGTTAACATTGCAATAAAAAAGCGAGAAGATTTTTATAGCATTTTTACATTTCTTAAGAAGTTTGGAAAGGATAAGAAGGGCAAGGGTGAAACTAAAATGACAGTATCTATTCCGAAGATACTGGATACCAGTGTAATAATTGATGGGAGAATATTTGATATACTTAAAACAGGATTTGTTGAAGGACCAATTGTGATTCCTTCCTTTGTTTTAGAGGAATTAAGACATATTGCAGATTCTTCTGATGGGTTGAAGAGAACTAGAGGTAGAAGAGGACTTGATATATTAAATCAAATACAGAAGGAACTTCCACTAACTGTTGAAATAAGCGAAAGGGACTTTGATAATATCCAGGAGGTTGATTCAAAGCTTTTAAAGCTTGGTCAAATAACAAGTGGTAAAATTATTACTAATGATTTTAATTTAAATAAGGTTGCAGAATTTCAAGGTGTATCTGTTCTTAATATAAATGAACTTGCAAATGCAATTAAACCTGTTGTAATTCCAGGTGAGGAAATGCATATACAGATAGTTAAGGATGGAAAGGAATCAGGTCAAGGGGTTGCATATCTTGATGATGGAACAATGATAGTTGTTGAAAGTGGAAGAAAATATGTTGGTGAAATAGTTGATGTTGTAGTTACAAGCGTACTACAAACTGCAGCAGGTAGAATGATATTTGCAAGAATTAAAAATGCTGCTGAAAAAGCAGTATAATAAGGGTTCGAAACTATTAAATCAGCGGTCAGAAATTTCTGACTGCTGATATTTAATATATATTATTTTGGAGGTAAATTGTATGGTGACTGCAATTATTGTTGCCGGTGGAAAAGGTAAAAGAATAGGGCAAGCATTAAATAAACAGTTTATAAAAATAGGAGGCAAGGAAATTTTAGCTAGAACTATTGAAGTATTTCAGAATTTAAATGAAATAAATGAAATAATAGTTGTCTGTGCTGAGGGTGAGATTGAATACTGTGAGAAAAATATTATTAATAAATATGGGCTTTCAAAGGTAGTAAAAATAGTCTCTGGTGGAATAGAAAGACAAGACTCAGTTAGAAATGGACTTATTAACTGTAACACTAACACAAATATAGTAGTTATTCATGATGGAGCAAGGCCATTTGTGACAAGTAATATTATTAAAGAAAGTATTAATTGTGCCAGAGAATGTGGAGCATGTACAGCAGCAGTACCTGTAAAGGATACAATAAAAAAGGTAGATGAGAATAAGTATTCAATTGAAACTCCTATAAGGGAAGGCTTGTATGCAGTTCAAACACCTCAAGCATTTAGATATGATTTAATATTAGAAGGACATAAACAAGCTAAAAATATGGATATATTTGCAACAGATGATACTATGTTGATTGAACATATGGGAATTAAAGTTAAGATTATAGATGGAAGTAATATGAACATTAAAATTACCACTGGAGAAGATTTGATATTTGCAGATGCAATACTTAAAAGTAATTAGCTTAGATATTTAAAATGATATTAATGTTAAATATCTAACAATTTTATAGTAGCTTTATTGTAAAATGGTAATTATTAACTTATAATAATTATTAACTAGGAGGTAAAAAATGAGAGTAGGACATGGTTATGATGTACATAGGCTTGTTGAAGGACGAAAACTTATAATAGGTGGAGTTGAAATTACATATCATCTTGGACTTCTTGGACATTCAGATGCTGATGTTTTAGTTCATGCTATAATGGATTCTCTTTTAGGTGCAGCAGCACTTGGTGATATTGGAAAGCATTTTCCTGATAATGATGATGAGTATAAGGGTGCTGACAGTATTAAACTTCTAACATATGTTAGTAAGCTAATTGGTGAAAGTGGATATAAAATTTCGAATATTGATGCAACTATAATTGCTCAAAGACCCAAAATGGCTCCCCACATTGAGAAGATGAGGGAGAACATTGGTTTAGCACTTAACATAGATATTGATTGTATAAACCTAAAGGCGACAACTGAAGAGGGGCTTGGATTTACTGGAAATGGAGAGGGCATTTCATCCCATGCAGTTTGTTTAATAGAATAGGCATATGTATTTGTAAATATAGCTGTATTAAATATCTCATTGGTAAACATCGTAATTATAATTAAATAATAAGGATATTATAGGCTGTTGATAAGTAAGTATCAACAGTCTATTACATTTTATTTAATTCATTTAGTAATGTGGACATGGAGTTGTTTATGCTCTCTATATTTCTTTTTAATAATTGAAGACTAGTATTATATATTTCTTCTACTTCAATGGAAGATAATGTTTGTCTTAGCTCAAGAAATTTTTTGTATGAGGGGACAAATAATTTAGTAACAAGAAATTTTTTAGAAGATGGAGAGATGCTTTCATCAAAATACTGGGATTTTAAAAAACCACAGCATTGAAAAAAATAACAGGCTCCTTCCTGATATATTGTAAAACACCTGTTGTAATTTTCTGATGAGGTTTTTACTACCTTTATTCCTTTTATATGATGGGAAATGTTAATAATGGATTTTTTTATATCTTTCATTTTGAAAAGCAATCTAATAATATCGGTATTCTTTCTAATCTCCAATATTTACAACCTCCAACATTCTATTTATTGTATTAGTAAATAATATGCTAAAAAAAAATATTAATGATAAAAGGTCATTGTACAAATACATATTTAGTTTAATGCTTTAAAAAATTATGATATTATAGTATTATTCTTTAAAGATATGGCACTACTAAAAATATGAGAAATGATAACCATATATTTCAAACATGAGATATTGAGTTATAGGAAGGTAGTTGAGTTTATGGGAGAGATAATGAATAGTTTATCTGATTATATAAAATTAGAAGAAAATGAAATAAGGCAGCTTAACCCACTTATTTGGGCATATATAGGAGATGCAGTTTATGAGGTATATATTAGAAGTTATATAATCTCATATGTTAGGAAGACCTCTAAGGATTTACATAAAGAATCAATAAAATTTGTTAAAGCTGGTGCTCAATCAGATTATCTTGAGGTAATTATGCCTGAGCTTACTGAGGATGAACAATATATAGTAAAACGAACAAGAAATACAAAATCCAATCATGTTCCCAAAAATGCAGATGTAATTGATTACAGAAGAGCTACTGCACTGGAAGGCCTAGTTGGATATTTATATCTGACAAAGAATTTCACCAGACTGGATGAAATAATGCATATTATATTAAGCCAACCAGAAGCCTAGGATATGCAAAAAAATTCATTAGTATATGAAAAATTAAATTACTCTATGCTATAATTAGCCTAAGATTATGTGAAAGGTGGACAAGAAATGCAGAGTACTTTGAAGGTTAAGCTTATTGCTTATACCCCTGAACCAGAAAAAATTGTTTCAGCTGCTGCAAAACTTTGTTACAGTAGAGTTGGGACTGACGATATAATGGAAAATTTAAATGATGAGAATACAGAAAAATTTTTAAAAATGCTTATGGAATTAGGACACGAATCTCCAATAGAGCATGTTAGCTTTACATTTGCAGTGGAAGGAGTATCAAGAACTCTTACCCATCAACTTGTGAGACATAGAATCGCATCCTATTCACAACAAAGTCAAAGATATGTAAAGCTTGAACAATTTCAATATATATTACCACATTCAATAGAAGAAATGCCTGAGGCCAGAGAGCTTTTTATAAAATCAATGGAGGAATCACAGAATACATATAATAAGCTTGTTGAAATGCTAATAGATAAGCACATGAAGAGGCTTATCATTGAAGGGAAAAATGAAAAAGCGGCAAAAAAAGCTGCAGAAAAGATGGCAATTGAAGATGCAAGATATGTTTTTCCTAATGCATGTGAAACAAAGATAATGTTTACAATGAATGCCAGGTCACTATTCAACTTTTTTAGACATAGATGCTGCAATAGAGCCCAATGGGAGATAAAGGAAATGGCAGATAAAATGTTAGAGGAAGTAAAAGTAGTTGCTCCTACATTGTTCAAAAATGCTGGTCCCTCATGTCTTGTAAATTCCTGCCCGGAAGGTTCTATGACCTGTGGTAAAATTCTTGAAGTAAGGGCAAAATATAAGGTGAATAAAGAATAAGCCCATAAACTGTCATTGCTATGGAAGTCTCTGCAGCTAATGGTCATCCTGAGGTCTGTACGACTGAAGGATCTTAAGATTCTTCACTACGTTCAGAATGACAGGAGGAGCTGACCTTTATCGTGGTGCAGAAATGTGTGTTAATTCTGAAAGGAAGGGTTGATTAAAATGAAAGAAAAAAATCCACAGGATAATAGAAAAAGAGAAGGAAATCAGGAAATAAATAAGGTAAGAGAACAAAGAGACAGGGAAGAAAAGGAACCAAAGGAATACAGAAACAGGGAAAATAGGAGACCGGGAGGATATGGAAGCAGAGAAGAGGAAGAGCCAAATGAAAATATAATCGAAGGCAGAAATCCAGTCCTAGAGGCATTAAAATCAGGAAGAACTGTTGAAAAGTTATTTATTGCAAAGGGTGTAGTTGAAGGAAGCTTGAAGATGATAATTTCAAAGGCAAAGGATATGGGGATTATTATTAGTGAGGTTGATAGGAAAAAACTTGATGAAATGTCTACAACACATAGTCACCAGGGGGTAATAGCACTTGTTTCGACCTTTGTATATTCCACAATAGACGAAATATTGAAACTTGCAGAGGAAAGGGGAGAAGCACCATTTATAATACTACTAGATGAAATTGAAGATCCCCATAATCTTGGTTCAATTATTCGTTCAGCTAATGTGAGTGGGGCACATGGAGTAATTATACCAAAGAGAAGATCTGCACTAGTTACCGCAACAGTAGCCAAGGCATCTGCAGGTGCAGTTGAGTATACAAAGGTAGCAAAGATAACAAACTTAAATCAAGCTATAAAAGAGTTAAAGGAAAAGGGATTATGGGTAATCGGGACTGATATGGATGGGGAGATTTGTTATAGTAGCAATCTAAAAGGACCTATTGCCATAGTTATTGGAAGTGAGGGAAAAGGGATTTCTAGGCTTGTAAAGGAAAATTGTGATGGAGTAGTAAGTATTCCAACAATGGGGGATATTAATTCATTAAATGCATCGGTTGCTGCAGGTATAATAATGTATGAGATAATTAGACAAAGGGGCAGCGGGAAGTGAGCAAGATAAATTATATATTGGTGGATGGATATAATGTTGTTAATGCTTGGGAGGAACTTAAGGTCTTAATGAATGAGAGTCTAGAGGATGCTAGACACATGCTTATTGAAATGCTTCATGATTTTGCTGCCTACAGTGGAAGTAAAATCATTGTTGTTTTTGATGGCCATTTTGCGAAAGGTGGAATAGAGAAGCATGAAAAGCATGGAAATATTGATGTTATTTATACAAAAGAAGGGGAATCAGCAGATGTATATATTGAAAGAAATGTTGTAGAACTTTCAAAAAAAGCATTAGTTGCTGTAATAACATCAGACTATCTAGAACAAAGAATAACACTTCAAATGGGGGGGATAAGAATTACCCCCAATGAATTTCTTATAGATATAAAAGGCTCTAAAAAAAGGATTCAAGAGAAAACAAATATATCATATGTAGATAAAAAAAACAGTATAGAGGATTATGTTAATAAGGATATAATGGAAAAACTTGAAAAAATGCGCCGCAACCTATGAAAATGCTTGACTTTTAGTGTTTTATAGCTTTATAATTTAAATTGTATAATGACCTTTAGTGTTACTGGGGGGATTGGTTTGAAAGCTGATGCTTATATTAACAAAAAATTAAATGATTATATTAATATGCTTGATGAAGAAATTGTTATATTAGCAAAAAATAATGACTCCATGGCAGAAGAATATTTAATAGGAAAATATCGTAATTTCGTCAAAGCAAAGGCTAAAACCTATTTCTTGATTGGTGGTGACAAGGACGATATATATCAAGAAGGTATGATTGGTCTATATAAAGCTATAAGGGATTTTAGACCTGATAAACTTTCATCCTTTAGAGCATTCGCTGAATTGTGTATAACAAGACAGATAATTACAGCTATAAAAACAGCCACTAGACAAAAACACATACCATTAAACAGTTATATATCCTTAAATAAACCGATATATGATGATGAATCAGATAGAACCCTCATGGATGTACTAGCAACTGTACATATTTCAGATCCAGAAGAACTTATAATTAGTAATGAGGAAAAGGTAAAAATCCAAAATAAAATGTATGAGGTTCTAAGTGAATTAGAAATGGAAGTTTTGAGATGCTATCTCGATGGTAAGTCATATCAGGAAATTGCTTGTGACCTGGATAGACATGCTAAATCTATTGATAATGCTCTCCAAAGGGTAAAAAGAAAGCTAGAAAAATTCTTGAAGGAACAGGAAGTGCTTACATAATTTATTATTGACATATTTTTTGAAACAGTGTAGAATAAATAATCGATGGCCTATTAAGAACTGTTACAATGACATTTTAAATATTATGAAATATGTAGTTGTTCCGAGGGTTACGGGTCTTCCCGTTGTGCCCATGTAGCTCAGTCGGCAGAGCGTTACCTTGGTAAGGTAGAGGTCACCAGTTCGATTCTGGTCATGGGCTCCAGTTTTTTACATTATGGAAACACCGGGGTGAGTTTAACGGTGAATAACCGTTTTAAACAATATAAAATACAAGGGTGCTATCACCATGGATAAAGGAGGAGAAAAAGAATGGCTAAAGCGCATTATTCTAGAACAAAGCCACACGTAAATGTTGGAACAATAGGTCACGTAGACCATGGTAAGACAACATTAACAGCAGCAATAACAGTAGTATTAAGCAAATATGGAAGAGCAACGGTAATGAAGTATGACGAAATAGATAAGGCACCAGAAGAGAGAGAAAGAGGAATAACAATAAACACAGCACACGTTGAGTATGAAACAGAGAAAAGACACTACGCACACGTAGACTGTCCTGGCCATGCTGACTATGTAAAGAACATGATAACTGGAGCAGCACAGATGGATGGAGCTATACTAGTAGTATCAGCAGCAGACGGTCCAATGCCACAGACAAGAGAGCATATACTGCTTTCAAGACAGGTTGGCGTTCCATATATAGTAGTATTTTTAAACAAAGCAGACATGGTGGATGATGATGAATTAATAGATCTAGTAGAAATGGAATTAAGAGATTTATTAAGCGAGTATGAATTCCCAGGAGATGACACACCAATAATAGTAGGATCAGCATTAAAAGCACTTGAGTGCGGATGCGGACAAAAGGAATGCCAGTGGTGTGGAAAGATACTTGACTTAATGAATACAATAGATGAGTACATTCCAACCCCAGAAAGAGCAAATGATAAGCCATTCCTAATGCCAGTAGAAGACGTATTCACAATAACAGGAAGAGGAACAGTGGCAACAGGAAGAGTAGAAAGAGGAACAGTAAAGGTTGGAGAAGAAGTAGAGATAGTAGGAATTAGGGATGAAAGAAGAAAGACAGTAGTAACCGGAGTAGAAATGTTTAGAAAGATACTTGACTATGCAGAAACAGGTGACAATATAGGAGCACTTCTTAGAGGAGTAGCAAGAGAAGACATAGAAAGAGGTCAAGTATTAGCAAAGACAGGAACAATAAACCCACATACAAACTTTGAAGGACAGGTATATGTATTAAAGAAAGAAGAAGGCGGAAGACATACAGCATTCTTCAACGGATACAGACCACAGTTTTACTTTAGAACAACAGATGTAACTGGTTCAATAAAATTACCAGAAGGCGTAGAAATGTGCATGCCTGGAGATCATCTTAACATGATGGTAGAGTTAATTCATCCAATAGCAATGGAAGAAGGATTAAGATTCGCTATTCGTGAAGGTGGAAGAACAGTAGGATCTGGTGTTGTTGCTAAGATAATGGCTAAGTAATCCTTAATTCTTTAGGACTGGGTATTATACCTAGTCCTTTTTAAAGAGATTATCTGGAATAAATTCACTTTGCCATGGACAATATATTAATGGATATTTGCAGTGTTGACAGTAATTATAAACTATGATAAAGTGTATTAGAAGTATGCAAATTTGGAAGCCATTCTTTATGGATGTGGCATGGGCTAGGAGGTGTAGAGGTTGAGAGTTAAGATAACACTTGCATGCACAGAGTGCAAACAGAGAAACTATATTACTATAAAGAATAAAAAGAATGATCCAGACAGAATAGAACTAAAAAAGCACTGTAGGTTCTGTAAAAAACACACTGTTCATAAGGAAACAAAATAGTCTTGTAGAGTTATTTTTAAAAACTGTTTAAGGATGTGAATAGTATGGCTGTTGAAACAAAAACCAGAAATGTAGGACCGATAAATTCATTGACAAAATATTACAAGGATATTAGATCCGAATTTAAAAAAATAACCTGGCCATCCCAAAAAGAAGTATTAAAGTCATTCAAAACTGTTTTGGTTGTTGTAGCTATGTTCACGCTTGTACTGTGGCTGTATGACACAGTTTTTGGTACAACTTTAAAGGCTATTATAAGCAATCTTTAGTAAAAGGAGGGCGGGACCTTAAAGACTTGGGTCCTATGGATTATGGCAGATAGAGCAAGATGGTATGTGGTTCATACTTATTCCGGGTACGAAAACAAAGTAAAAGTTAATCTTGAAAAAACTGTGGAAAACAGAGGACTTCATGAGCTTATTCACGATGTTCAGGTTCCCATGGAAGACGTTGTTGAAATTAAAAATGACAAGAAAAAGATTGTGCAAAGGAAAAAATTTCCCGGATATGTTCTGGTTAAAATGATGATGACAGATGACTCTTGGTATGTTGTGCGTAATACTAGGGGAGTTACTGGGTTCGTTGGACCAGGGTCAAAACCTATTCCTCTTTCAGATGAGGAAGTAGATTCAATGGGTATAGTTGAACCGCTAGTTAATATCGAAGTTGAAATTGGAGAAAATGTTAGAATTGCTTCAGGCCCTCTGGAAAACTTCGTTGCACAGATTACAGAAATAAACGGTGAAAAGAGAAAAGTAAAGGCTCTGGTTAATATGTTTGGAAGAGAAACTCCGGTTGAACTCGACTTTAACCAGATTGAAAGAATATAAGCCTTTAGATTTAAAGGAGGTGTAAAACATGGCTAAAAAGGTAATAGG
Organism: Clostridiaceae bacterium; assembly: GCA_041639705.1. GTDB lineage: Bacteria > Bacillota > Clostridia > Clostridiales > Caloramatoraceae > JARDZI01. The sequence continues at coordinate 11,500 of JBEQBT010000069.1, forward strand.
TATGATAAAATTGCAATTACCTGCAGGAAAGGCTACGCCAGCACCACCAGTTGGTCCAGCACTTGGTCAGCATGGTGTTAATATTATGCAGTTTACAAAGGAATTTAATGCTAAAACAGCAAATCAAGCTGGTTTGATTATTCCTGTTGTTATTACAGTTTATCAGGACAGATCATTTACATTTATACTTAAAACTCCACCAGCTGCAGTTTTATTAAAGAAGGCTGCTGGAATTGAAAGTGGATCACCAGTACCACATAAGCAAAAAGTTGCAAAGGTATCAATGCAAAAAGTTAAGGAAATTGCAGAGCTTAAAATGCCAGATCTTAATGCAGGTTCAGTTGATGCAGCTATAAGCATGGTTAAGGGAACTGCAAGAAGTATGGGAATTGAAGTTACAGAATAGTTCTTACGTTCTTTGCGAGCGTGGGAGGTATTAACCGTTAGAACCACAAGGAGGGAAATATTATGCAAAGAGGAAAAAGATATATTGAGAGTGCAAAGCTTATTAATAAGGATACGCTTTACACTCCAGCAGAAGCTTTAGATTTAGCTCTAAAGACTGCTCAAGCAAAGTTTGATGAAACTATATTATTATCAGTAAGACTTGGTGTTGATCCAAGACATGCTGATCAACAGGTTAGAGGAGCTGTAGTTCTTCCTCATGGAACTGGAAAGACTGTTAGAGTACTTGTATTTGCAAAGGGAGAAAAAGCTAAGGAAGCTGAAGCTGCAGGAGCAAATTTTGTAGGTGCAGAGGATCTAGTTGAAAAGATTCAAAAGGAAAACTGGTTTGAATTTGATGCAGTTGTAGCAACACCTGATATGATGGGCGTTGTAGGAAGACTTGGTAAGGTTCTTGGACCAAAGGGTTTAATGCCAAATCCAAAGTCTGGTACTGTTACATTTGATGTAGCAAGAGCTCTTTCAGATATTAAAGCTGGTAAGGTTGAGTATAGAGTTGACAAAACTGCTATAATTCATGTTCCATTTGGAAAAAAATCCTTTGGTAATGAAAAACTTTCAGATAACCTACGTGTTTTGCTGGAAGCAATTGTTAAAGCAAAACCAGCAGCTGCAAAGGGACAATATATTAGGAGTATTGTAATATCAAGTGCTATGGGACCTGGGGTAAAAATCAATCCTGGTAAGGCTCTTGAATAATATTGACAGTACTAGCATAAAATGATATACTTTTTAAATAAATTAAAATTGTAAATTTACCGTAGACAGTAGGTGCGTTAAGCGTAACGGGTAACCAACCTGCCGAGGATTTAGATATGAATTTAAGACCTCTCTACGTCTACGGAGAGGTCTTTTGTAATATTATTTACTCTTACAAAAGACCATAATTAAGACAAGGAGGTGTAATTCGTGGGCAATAGAGAAATAAAAGAAGCAAAGGTTCAAAGTATAACTGAAAAGTTTAGTAAAGCCCAAGCTGCGATTCTTACATCATATATTGGTATAACAGTTGAGGAAGATACTGAACTACGTAAAAAGATGAGAGAAGCAGGTGTAGAGTACAAAGTTTTAAAGAATTCATTTACATCAAGAGCATCTAAGTCATTAGGTTATGATTTAGATGAGTATTTAACAGGACCAGTAGCAATTGCATTTAGTTATGATGATCCAACAACTCCAGCAAGAGTTTTAGCTGAGTATGGTGAGAAACATAAAAGCATCCAACTAAAAGCTGGTGTGGTTCAAGGTCAAATATTTGATACTGTAAAGGTAGTTGAGCTTTCAAAGGTTCCACCAAAGGAAGTTCTTATTGCAAAGCTACTTGGAAGTTTCAAGGCTCCGTTATCAAATCTTGCTTATCTGCTTAATGCAGTTAAAGAGCAAAAGGAAGCAAATGCTTAATTTAAAATATTAAAAAATTTGGAGGGATAATATAATGACAAGAGAAGATATTATAAAAGCAATAGAAGAAATGAGTGTTCTTGAATTAAACGAATTAGTAAAGGCATGTGAAGAAAAATTCGGAGTTAGTGCAGCAGCTCCAGTTGCTGCAGCAGGCGCAGTAGCAGCACCAGTAGCTGAGGAAAAGACAGAATTTGATGTAGTATTAACTACAGTTGGAGATCAAAAGGTTAAGGTTATAAAGGTTGTTAGAGAAATCACTGGACTTGGACTAAAGGAAGCAAAGGATGTTGTTGATGGAGCTCCAAAGACAGTTAAAGAAGCTGTAAGCAAAGAAGAAGCTGAAGCTATGAAAGCTAAGTTTGTTGAAGTTGGAGCATCTGTAGAAATCAAGTAATTTTATTGATGATAAAATAAGTGCTGTTAATTAACAGCACTTATTTTTTTCTTCTATACACCTATGTTATACTTTTCAAATTAATATTTTTATGATATAACTAAAAATATTTACTGTAATAATGAGTTCTTAAGAAATATTTTAAAAATTCATGGAAATATA
>JBEQBT010000070.1:0-13917 GCA_041639705.1 Clostridiaceae bacterium
TCTTCCCTAGTTGGTACTGTTTTTTCCATGAGTATCATCCTTTCTTCAGTGAATATAAATTATAAATTTGTTTCTTCTTTTGTTATATTTTATCACCAGGATGAACAGAGTCAAGCTATTTATAAATTCAGAAAATTTTGTTCGTTTCATATTGTAATGGTATAATAAACTTAAAAGTGTCAAAGGGGGGACTAGAATGGAAGGACGAGAATTGCTTGTAAAATTAAGCAATAACTTCGGAATTTCAGGTAGTGAATACAAGCTTCATGGTATTCTCGAAGAGTATTTTAAGGGCGTTACCGATGAGACCAGGATTGGAAAGCTTGGTGATTTTGCTGCAATTAAAAAAGGCACAAGAAATGGGCAGTTTAAAATAATGATATCAGCCCATGCAGATGAAGTTGGACTAATAGTAACAGACATTACTGACAGGGGTTTTATCCACTTTGCAAATGTTTCAGGTGTGGATGCAAAAACTCTGCCAGCTCAGGAAGTAATAATTTATGGAAAAAAAGAAGTATATGGAGTAATAGGTGCTAAACCACCACATGTATTAACGACCGAGGATATGAAACAGGCTATTAAGATGGAGGATATGGTAATAGATACTGGAATGAACAAAGATGAAGTTTCAGAGTTTGTTTCCGTTGGAGATTTCATAACTCCCAAGAGGGAATGTGTAAATCTCATTGGAGATTTTATAACAGGAAAGTCATTTGATGATAGAGCTAGCATAGCAGCCATGTATGAATGTGCTAAGGAGCTCCAGAACCTTAAGCATACAGCTGATGTGTACTTTGTATCCTCTACACAGGAGGAAAGAGGCAGCATGGGAGCAAAGGTTATGACCCATGAAATAAACCCTGATATAGGTATTGCAATTGACGTAACCTTCGGCGACAAATATGCTCATCCAGATATAACTGCAGAATGCGGCAAACATGCAGAAATAACAATAGGGGGCAATATACACCCAGAGCTTTCTCAAATGCTCATAAAGGTTGCAGATGATTATAATATTCCATATGTATTGGATGTTACTGCTGGTGGAACTGGAACAGATGCCAGAGTAATTCAAACTGCAAGGGATGGTATTGCAACACTTTTAGTATCTATTCCAATTAAGTATATGCATACATCAACTGAAACCTTAAGCTATAAGGATGTTAAGAGAATAGGAAGGCTACTTGCCCTATTCATAGCATCTATAAAGGATTGGGGGGACGTTTATAATGCTTAGAGAAACATTGATTAAAGAATATACCTCAGCATTTGGAGTATCAGGCTGTGAAAAGGAAATAAGAAATATAATAAAGACCGATGTAGAAGATCTTGGAGAAACAAGAATAGATAAGCTTGGAAACTTCATACTTCATAAAAAGGGTGAGGGAAAAAGAGTAATGCTTGCAGCTCACATGGATGAAGTAGGATTTCTAGTTAATGGGATAAAGGATGATGGAAGAATAAAGTTTATACCAATAGGACTTGATCCAAGAATATTAATCTCAAAGAGAGTAATATTCGGAAGAACAAAAACAGTTGGGGTAATAGGTGCAAAGCCAATACATTTACAGAGTGCTGAAGAGAGAACAAGACCAATTCCTGCGAAGGAGCTATTCATAGATATAGGTGCATCTTCAAAGGAAGAAGCAGCTAAGTATGTAAAACTAGGTGACTATGCAACCTTTGACAGTGAATATGTTGACATGGGAAGATACATAAAGGCAAAGGCACTTGATGACAGGGTAGGCTGTGCTGTAATTACAGAGGTAATTCAGGACGATTACAACCTTGATTTATTTGGTGCATACACAGTTCAAGAAGAGGTTGGATTAAGAGGAGCAGGTGCGGCAGCATTTGGAATCGAGCCTGAGATTGCAATAGTACTAGAGGGAACCACCTGTGCAGATATTGCAAAGGATGAAAAGGACTGGGTAACAACTCCAGGCGGTGGTCCTGCAATATCACTAATGGACAGAACCTCCTCAGCAAACGGGAGATTTCTAAGAAAAATAGTTGAGGTTGCGGAAGCAAACAACATTCCATACCAATACAGAAGGGGAACAGTTGGAGGAAATGATGCAGGTAAGATACACAGAACAAGGTCAGGTTGTATAACTGCAACAATTTCAGTGCCAACAAGGTACATTCATTCACCAATAAGCATGATAAACAAGTCAGACTATGAAAACGTAGTTAAGCTTGTTAAAGCCCTATTAAAGAGCTTAGAGGAGGGGAAAATATAATATGGAATTATTAAAGAAATTAACGGGAGCCTTTGGACCTTCAGGAAATGAAGATAAGGTAGCAGAAATAATAATGGAAGAAATAAAGCCATATGTAGACGAGGTAAGACGTGACAGACTTGGAAACGTAATTGCACTAAAGAAGGGAAATAGCAAGGGCAAAATGATGATGGCAGCCCATATGGACCAGATAGGCGTTATGATTACAGAGGTTGAAAAGGAAGGCTTCCTAAGATTTGTTAACGTAGGAGGAGTTAATCCATACGTAATACTTGGACATAATGTAATATTTGCCAATGGGACAATAGGTGTTATTTCAATGGAAGGCAAAAAGAAAATAACAGAGCTAAAGCTAGGTGACATGTATATAGATATAGGAGCAGCAAGCAAGGAAGAAGCAGTAAAGAGTGTTAATATAGGGGACTTTGGAGTATTTGCATCAAACTTTGTAGTAAATGGAGACAGTGTATCATCTGGAGCTATGGATAATAGAGTAAGCTGCTACATTCAGATAGAAGCAGCAAAGAGGATGAAACAGGCAGAAGTTGATGCATATTTTGTATTTACAGTACAGGAAGAAACCTTTCAAAGTGGTGCTGCAACCTCAGCATATGCAATAGAACCAGATGCTGCAATAGTAATAGATGTAACAGCAACAGGAGATACACCAAACTGTCCAAGAATGGCAGTAAAGCTGGGCAATGGAGCTGCAATAAAGATAATGGACAGAGGAATGATAACACATCCAAAGATGAAAAAATTCCTTGAGGAAACCGCATTAAAGCACAACATAAAGTTCCAATTTGAAGTACTTGAATTCGGCGGAACAGATGGAATGGAAATCCACGTATCCAAAGCAGGAGTACCAACAGGAGTATTATCCATCCCAACTAGATATATTCATACCCCAACGGAAATGGTAAGTATGAGGGATGTTGAAAACGTAATTGAACTACTTGTTAAGGCTATTGAGGATTATAGGTAGTAAAAAGTCTATAGGTGGTAGGCGCATAAGTCTGCCACCTATATTCTATTTGCAAAATCATATACATTTTGATACCCTAAGATGTAGAATATAAATATTGCTGTCTAATGGGAGATGAGATATATGGATGATAAAGCAATTAATAATAAGCAATTATTAGAAGAATATTCATGGATAGAACCTATAGGAATAAAACATCCAGATGTGGTTTTAACAGGACAACTAATAAGCAATAAGAAGGTTGAAAATGATTATTTATTCGCCATTGAGGGCTTATGGGCATATGAGAAAATACTTCAAGGTAATGTAAGGGTTAAAACCTTTATGTTTTGCCCTGACTATATTAAGAATCCGCACACAAATGAAATGGTTAAATCATTAATAGGTGTTTCAGAAAATACATATACCATTACAAATAAAATATGTGAGAGAATAAGTGGCAGGGATGGAGCAGAAGGATTTTTCATGCTGTGTGAAATGCCCCATTACAAGCTTGAAGATATAAAACTGGAGGATAACTGCCTGATAGTAGTATTGGATGGACTAGAAAAGCCTGGTAATGTTGGTACTATAATAAGAACTGTTGATGGGGCTGGGGGAAACGCGGTAATTCATGTTAATCACAAGGCAAGATTGTTTAATCATGAAGTAATAAAATCCAGTATGGGTTCAAGTTTCATTATACCTATAATAGGTGCGAATCTAGAAGAAACTGCAGAGTGGTTAATTAAAAATGGATTTAAAATTATTCTAACTGATTTAAAGGCTGATAAATATCACTATGAGGCGGATTACTCAGGAAGGATTGCAGTTGTGTCAGGAAATGAAAGACATGGTATATCAGATAAATGGTATTCATATAATTGCGAAAGAGTTATAATTCCAATGCTTGGAGGAGCGGATTCATTAAATGTAGGGGTCGCTACAGCTCTTGTGACCTATGAGGCAAGCTTACAGCAAAGAGGAATGATAAAGCGAGCTTAGCTTATAAAAGAATAAAGACCGCCAAATGGCGGTTTTGTTTATTTTTCTTTTTTTAAAACTATAACAGAATAACCAATTATTAATATACCAATTATTTGTACTAGTCTTATGTTTTCATGCATTATAAAGTTAGAAAAAACAGCAGATGCAGGGAGCTCAATGGTACTTATAATTGATGTGGAAACAGAGCCAATATACTTTATTGCTGAATATAAAAGTGTTAGAGGTATTATTTCACAAAAAAATGCTAAAAGAGCTGCATTTTGAATTGACCCAGAGGTTATTGATGGAATTTTACCAATAAATCCATAGTTTATTATAAAGAGCACTACTAAAGAAAAAATAGTGGTGTAAAAGGTTATTACCATGGAGGGGACATCCTCCACAATTTTTTCTGCATAAAGATTCATAAATGCATAGAATATTGCAGATAGTACTCCAAATAGTACACCTTTCAAGCTTATTGAACTAAAACTGCTAGAAAAGATATTTAATACTAGTAGACTTCCAATGAAGGTTCCACAAATTGCAGCAATTTTTAATTTTGATATTTTTACTTTAAGAAATACAAAAGAAATAGCAGCAACCATAGCAGGATATGTATAAAGAAGCATAGTTGCAACAGCCATATCTAAATATTTAAAAGAAGAATAGAAAAATACTGTCATAAGGGTATTACCAACCACACCCTGAATTATTAGTTTTTTAAGCATTGATTTTGATAGCTTTAAACTTGTTCGGTATTTTATCAAACATATTATATATAAGATTATTGATGCTATTATATACTGAAGCATTAATAAATCAACAGGACTAAAATTTTCTGTATAGCTCGATTTAACAAAAATACCTGCAGAACCAAAGAAAATTGATGAGATTATTGCATATATAAAGCCTTTTAGTTTCATAAAAAGTACCCCCTCATTCAATAAAGCCATTATAACATATATGTCATTATTGCATATTAAGTCAATTGAATTTATACTATAAATATGATGTTATTAAAATATTATTAAATGTGTAATACAATATATTTCTTATGTTTACAAAGTATAGTTTGTATAATACACATACATATTAAGAATGAGAGGAATGGGGTAATGGATAATTTGCTTATTAGATTATTTGTTTATTATTTTGTGATTATTAATGTAGTTTCATTTATAACCATTTATATTGATAAGAAGCGAGCTGAAACACATAAATGGAGAATACCAGAAGCAAGGCTGTTCTTACTAGCTGCAGTTTTGGGAAGCATAGGTGTACTTGCTGGAATGAAGTCATTTAGACACAAAACAAAGCATATGAAATTTGTAATAGGTATACCTTGCATTCTTATAATTCAGATAATTATTGGTTACTTTGTAGTTAGAAATTTTTATTAATTCTATTAAGGATGGGTTGAATGGACCTATATTCAAGGTAAAAATTTGAATGTGAAGTGCCTGTCACCCGGGGGTAAAACATAGCTAAATATTAAAATAATAATATATTACTTATGGAGGTTTATAATATGGAAAATATAAGTCTAGATTATTCAAAAACACTTGGTTTTATGAAAAAAGAGGAAATTAAATACATAGAAAATCAGATCTTAAGTGCTCATGATATGCTGCATAACAAAGCAGGTCAGGGGAGTGATTTCGTAGGATGGGTTAACCTTCCACTTGAATATGATAAGGATGAGTTCTTGAGAATTGAAAAAGCTGCAAAAAAGATAAAAGAGCAATGTGATGCTCTTATTGTTATAGGAATTGGTGGTTCCTATCTTGGTGCAAGGGCTGCTATTGAAATGTTAAATCATAATTTTTATAACATTCTTCCTAGGTCCAAAAGAAACACTCCAGAAATATATTATGCTGGAAACAATTTGAGCCCGACCTACTTGAAGCATCTACTCAATGTAGTTGATGGTAAGGATATATGTATAAATGTTATTTCAAAATCAGGGACAACTACTGAGTCAGCCATTGGGTTTAGAATATTTAAGGAGTATATGGAAAATAAATATGGGAAAAAAGGTGCTTCAGAAAGAATTTATGTAACTACAGATAAGGTTAGGGGAGCACTTAAGAAGCTATCCATAAGTGAAGGCTATGACACATTTGTAATACCAGATGATGTTGGTGGAAGATATTCTATATTCACAGCTGTTGGACTACTTCCCATTGCTGTTAGTGGTGTAGATATAAAAGAAATGATGAGAGGTGCAGGGGACGGAGTAAAAGAATATGCTGTTAAGGACATAGATATAAATCCTGCCTATCAATATGCAGCCATTAGAAATATATTATATAGAAAAGGAAAAAGCACTGAGATAATAGTAAACTATGAGCCCTCCATGCATTTCTTTTCAGAGTGGTGGAAACAGCTTTTTGGTGAAAGCGAAGGAAAGAATAATAAAGGTATCTTCCCTGCTGCTGTAGATTTTACTACTGATCTTCATTCAATGGGGCAATATATTCAAGAAGGATATAGAAACATATTTGAAACAGTAATAAAGGTAGAAGGGGTTAAAGAAGATATTGAGATACAGAAAGAAGAAAATAATATAGATGGACTTAATTATCTGAAAGGAAAAACATTGGGGTATGTAAATCTTAAGGCAATGGAAGGAACAATACTTGCTCATAATGATGGAGGAGTTCCTAATATTATAATAAATATTCCCGAAATTAATCCTTATTATTTCGGGAAGCTAATTTACTTCTTTGAAAAAGCATGTGGTATAAGTGGATATGTACTTGGAATAAATCCCTTTGATCAACCTGGAGTTGAAGCTTATAAGAAGAATATGTTTGCACTACTAGGAAAGCCTGGTTTTGAAAAGGAAAAAGAAGAACTTGAAAAGAGACTTTTAAATTAATACAAAAAGCATTAAAAGCCTGGAAATCCAGGCTTTTAATGTGTGATAGATTTGAGCGTGGCACTCATATATAAACATCAATCCAGGGGGAATACTGGTGATGTACCACAACAATTTAATTAAAACTTATATATTAATTGTTCTGGGATTTTCTTTTTAAAATTGCCTAGCTAAAATTGTTACAGGATTAAACCAATGAAAAGTAAGAACTTATAAAACCAACCAATGTTGGGGCTTTTACATATGGAGTTTCTTTAATAATATATCTGCAAATATATAATGTCAATAAAAGAATTCATAAATATACATAATTATTCATTAGTTTCGGATCCAAATTCCTACCTACTTTTCTTCTAAAACCTGGATTTCAAAACGATCAAATTTGATTACTTCAATAAAATTATCTTGGATGAATGAGGTTTTTTTGAACTTATTATATTCCTTCATATTTCTAGGGAGCCAGTAGGGTTTTTGTAAATCTAATTTGTAGCAAATCTCTTTTATGCATTTTTTTAATTGGTCTTGATATTCTATTTCGTCATTACATGTATATTCTGTATCAGTAACTATTTTACTGTTAGTAATTATTTTACCCCAAAGCCTAATCATTAAAACTCACCGCCTTAACTTGGATGATTAAATCTAGTATAACAAATGTATAGAGGTTTTAAAACATATATTGTATAATAGAAATATTATATAATGATTGATATATAGCTTAGGAGGTTTACCGATGGAAATAAATATTACTGATATAGCACAAACTAAAATAAAGGAGTTTGCTGCAGCAAACAATGAAGAACCTGTTGTTAGAATATATGTTGAAAAGGCATCACCCAAAGGAGCAAGATTTGGTATTGCTATTGATAGTTTTAGATCTGGAGATGAAATAACACAAAAGGGTGATATTAAAGTGTTAACTGACAGTGAATATATACCAATTTATTCAGATGGTATAAATATTGATTATACTGTAAAACCTAAGGATGGCTTTATAATATCTTCATGTCGTCCAGTTAAAAGTGATAAGAGCGAGGGTTGTGGCTCAGGAGGATGTGGAAGTGGTTGTGGAGGCTGTTCTAAGATTAAGCAATAGGTGAAATTATTTTACTAAAATTAAGAATATGTACTTGACAAATTGATAGAATTTGGTATTATTATCTATAAATATATATTAGATACAGTGATGAGAAGGAGTAGTTAATTCTCCAATGCAAAGCGAACTGGAGAGTGTGAGAGTCCAGTCTTTGAAATTAACGAAAGGCGTCTCTGAGTGTCTTTTATGAAGAGGGCTTTTAAGCCAATAAGGGTGGAACCGCGGAAATAACCTTTCGTCCCTTGATGGGATGAAGGGTTTTTTTGTCATTATATGCCCATGGTTGAATCTTATTTAATTTATTTAAGGAGGTATTTGTATGGCTGTTGAAAAAACAATGGATAAAATAGTTGCCCTTAGTAAGGGAAGAGGATTTGTATTTCCAGGCTCTGAGATTTATGGAGGTCTTGCAAACACATGGGATTATGGTCCACTTGGAGTAGAATTTAAAAATAATGTTAAAAAGGCCTGGTGGAGAAAATTCATTCAGGAGTCACCATATAATGTAGGAGTTGATTGTGCAATTCTTATGAATCCACAGGTGTGGGTGGCTTCAGGTCATATTGGTGGTTTCAGTGATCCCTTAATGGACTGTAAGGAATGTAAAGCACGTTTTAGGGCAGATAAATTAATAGAGGATTTCTTAAGGGAAAAGGATGGAGAAAATCCATCGGTAGATGGTTGGAGTAATGATAAAATGATGAGCTTTATTAGGGATAATGCTGTTAAATGTCCCGTGTGTGGAAAACACAATTTCACAGACATAAGACAATTTAATCTTATGTTTAAAACTTTCCAGGGAGTTACTGAAGACACGAAGTCTCAAGTTTATTTAAGACCAGAAACTGCCCAGGGTATATTTGTAAACTTCAAAAATGTTTTAAGAACCTCTAGAAAAAAGGTTCCATTCGGAATAGGCCAGATTGGTAAATCCTTTAGAAATGAAATTACTCCTGGAAACTTCACATTTAGAACTAGGGAGTTTGAACAGATGGAGCTTGAATTTTTCTGTAAACCAGGTGAGGACCTTGAGTGGTTTAGATATTGGAAGGAATTCTGTAAGAACTGGCTGTTGAAATTAGGACTAAAGGAAGAAAATATGAGACTTAGGGATCATGATCCTGAAGAATTATCCCATTACAGTAATGCAACAACAGACATTGAATATATGTTCCCATTTGGTTGGGGTGAGTTATGGGGTATTGCAGATAGAACTGACTTCGATTTAAAGCAGCATATAAATCTTTCAGGGGAAGAGATGTCATATCTTGATCCTCTAAGCAATGAGAAATTTGTGCCCTATTGTATAGAACCATCAGTTGGTGCAGACAGAGTTGCTTTAGCATTTTTAGTAGATGCATATGATGAAGAACAGCTTGAAGATGGAGATTCAAGGATAGTATTAAGATTCCATCCTGCTCTGGCTCCTATTAAGGCAGCAATACTTCCATTATCTAAGAAGCTTTCAGAGGGTGCACTTAAAGTACATGGAATTCTAGCAAAAAGATTTAATGTAGAGTATGATGAGGCAGGAAGCATAGGTAAAAGATATAGAAGACAGGATGAAATTGGTACTCCATATTGTATAACCTATGACTTTCAGTCAGAGGAAGATAAGTGTGTAACAGTAAGAGATAGAGATACAATGCAGCAGGTGAGACTTCCAATAGATGAGCTTGCTAAATACATTGAAGAAAAATTAGAATTTTAATTTTCGAGATAGGAGAGGTTGTTAAACTAATAAAGTGAGGAGGTGTGCGCATGTTGGATGCTAAAGGCTTAGTACTAATGCAAAAGGAAAATGGAGTCCTAACCGATGAACTTGGCAGCTATGAAATAGAATCAGGACTAGAACTTGTGTATAAAGCATATGTTGAATTGAATACTGTTAAACTATTTCTTACAACTGACAGGGATGTTGAAGATGACGAATACAATGAAATATACGATAACTACAATATTGAGGATCTTGAGAACAAAGGATTTGATGTTGAGGAAATTGATGATGAATATAATCCAGTTTGGTGTATAAAATTTAGGTTTGAAGAGAACCATTCCATTGTGGAAGAAGAATTAAATGAAGCAATAAGTTTTCATGAAAAGGAACTGAAAAGAATATATGATGAGATAAAAAAGTAAAAGGGCTATAAAAATGCCCTTTTTATTTTTATAAAGCTTTAATAACTTTTCTATAAATAATTTAACATATGCCGTCATTTTAAAGGAATTTTTGTATAATACAGTAAAAATATATGCTATAATAGCATTTATAAAGTTTGGTTCAACTTTTTAAATTTATTATGTTAGGAGAAGAGAAAATGTTTAACTGGAAAAAAGGAAAAGGACAGGATAATATTCCAGATAATTTTGAAACAGTTGTATCTCAAAATGCAACAAGTAAAAATACCTATAATGACAATATAACTCTTCTAAAAAATAATCAGGAACATATAGTTGATAGAATTTCCAAGAGAATTGAAGAAACAGGTTTTGCTGTGGAGGAATTAATCGAGACAATTGGGAATATCACTGGACATGTTGAAGTTCAAATGAATTCTATTGAAAGGGTGGCTGGGGAAATAAGTAATTATTCTGCTCTTGCTGAGGAAGTTTATGCAAATACCGCCCACTCTAAAGAAAAGGCAGAAGAAACACTAAATATTGCTAAAAAGGGAAACCAGGCTGCAGACAACTCAATAAAAGCAATGAATGAAATTGAAAAATCAGTAGATTATATAAAGGAAGTTGTAAATAATTTAAATATAAAATCCCTACATATAAATGAAATGCTTAAGGTTATAAAGGACATTGCAGAACAGACAAATCTTTTATCTCTAAATGCATCTATCGAGGCTGCGAGGGCTGGAGAAGCAGGTAGAGGTTTTTCTGTTGTAGCATCTGAAGTTAAAAAGCTTTCACAAAGAAGTGCAGAATCTGCAGAAAAAATATCTAAAACTATTTCAGAAATAAACGATAGTATAAGGCTTACAACTGATGCTATGGGAAAAAGCAGCAATAAGGTAAAAGAGGGAGTGGCTATTGCTAATAACACAATGGATGTATTTAACAAAATAATTGAAGCAGTAGGTACGACTACAGAAGTAACTGAAGAAATTAATAGGGCTATTACAGAACAGACAAATAGTCTTGAAAAAATTATTGAATCAGCTGAAGATATGAATAAAACTTCAGAAAAGGTTATGGCTATGGTTGAATCAGCATCCATGAACACTCAATATACTAAAACTTCAATTGAATCTTTATTTGAAACCTCTAAGGATCTAAAATCTGTTACAAATGAATTATTAAAAACTGTTCAGGATTCTGGCATAAATAAATATGTATTAAAGACATATATTGGAGGGAAACCAGAGTCACTAGATCCAGTCATTACATTTGATGCACTTAGTGACAAGCTATTAATTAATGTTCATGCAGGATTGCTCATTCAAGGCAATTCAACTGATGTACTCCCAGGTGTTGCAAAAAGTTGGTATGTTGAAGAGGATAATGTGACATGGATATTTAATCTAAGGCGAGGTGCAAAATTTCACAATGGTAGAGAAATTACATCACAGGATGTTAAATATTCATTAGAAAGAGTATTAAACCCTAAACTAAATTCCGCAAATGCATGGTTTTTATCTCTAGTTGATGGGTCAGAAGATTACCAAAAGAGTGTGAAAAGTGAAGTTAGCGGAATTAGAGTAATTGATAAATATAGAATTTCAATAAAGCTTTCTCAACCATATAGCGGGTTTGTTCTAAATCTAGCTCAGAAGTGCTGCGTTATAATGGCAAAGGAAGATGTGGAAAAGGGAATATTTACAGGCTGTGGTCCATATAAAATTAGCATTGCAGATGATAATAAGTTTATGTTAACTGCATTTAAAGATTATTTTGGCGGATGTCCTTATATTGAGAATATTGAAGTCACAAACAGTGGTGAAAACTCAGTGGAAGACTTTATAGAAGGAAAGTATGACTTTGTAACAATCGAAAATAAAACAGCATATGAAAAAATAAAAAACAGTAAGTTTGCCAATAAGGTAAGCATGAAAAGTGTGATGACCACAACATATGGTGGGTTCAATTTAAAATCAAATTCAATTTTTGTTAGGGATGCAGAAATAAGACAAGCAATAAATTATGCAGTAAATAAGGACAAGATAATCAAGGAACTAATGGGTAATATGGCTGTGGAATCTAAGGGGCCATTTCCACCAAGCATAATTGATAATAGTGGTTTAAAAGGATATAGCTATAATCCCCAGAAGGCCCGAGAAATACTTAAGAAAAAAGGTATTACTAAAATAAATGAAAAGTTAATATTTCTAGCTAGAGAAGGAACTACTAATACAAACTATGACAGATTAATAGAATATATTTCAAGTGATTTAAAGGAAATAGGCATAGAGTGTGACGTTGTTAAGGTCCCTGCAAGCCAGTATACGAAGCCAGAAAATTTGGCAAAATGTCATGTATTTATGTATGGATGGGTTGCAGATACCGGAGACCCGGATAACTATCTTGAACCACTATTTGTACCAGGTAATATGACTAATTTTACTAGCTATGAAAATATGGAGATGCTGGATTTAATGAATAAGGCAAGGGAGATTGTCAATCCAGAAAAAAGAATAGAAATGTATAAAACAATTCAGAATATAATTGTTGAGGATTGTCCATGGATATTCCTATATCATCCTGAACAAGGCTTTATATCCAGAGATGGAGTTTTAGGAGTGAGATTAAGTTCACTTGGTAAAATTAAATATGAGGATATTATTATAGAAAAAATTTAAATTATCAAAAAGTAAGCATTAAGTTGCTTACTTTTTTTGTTTATGTAATATTATTCTATTAAAAAAATTGTTAACATTCTTAAAATATTTAAATAATAATTTATGTTTTAATTATTATTTATAGGATTATATGGTATACTTTTAGTGAAGAAAAGTTTAAATATATTGAACAAAGTTTTTTAAAAATAGTATATTATAGTGACAGGAATAATATACCACGAAAGGAGCAATAAGTGTGTATATTGATGATAATATAATGGTATGTGTCACACAGCAAAAAAATTGTGAAAGATTAATTCAAAGAGGAGCTGCAATAAAGGAAAAGTTAAATGGTGAATTATTTGTTATACATGTTGCAAGGGAGGGTGTTAACTTTCTAGGAAACTATAAGGAAGCAGATGCACTTGAATATTTATTTGATATATCAAAGGGAGTAGGAGCTGATTTGACAGTATTAAGGTCTAATAGTATTGTTAACACATTGGTAGATTTTATAGCAAACAAAAAAATTGAACATGTTGTACTTGGAGAGCCACCAATAAATTGTAAGGATGAAAGTATAGTTTTAGAACTTAAGTCAAGACTCCCAAATTGTAATTTTTATATTATACCATCAAATGAATTAAAATAAATATTATCACATGGAACTATAACAGATTAAACTTACGAAACAAACTCATAGTATTTATTTTTTGAAGATAAACTTCATATTTTCATAGAAATATTATATAATGAATGAAAAGGAGGAATAAAACAATTAAAAAGGCAAATACTACTATATAAATAAGGATATTGTTGTTATTTCTAATTGAAAAAATATTCTGAATATAATATACTTTAATTACAAGGTTAAATATTATGAATGGGGTGATTAAAATGATTCAAGTATTGACCGGAGAAAAAGGTTCCGGAAAAACCAAAAAAATGATTTCACT
>JBEQBT010000071.1:0-13832 GCA_041639705.1 Clostridiaceae bacterium
TATAAAGAGTCAATATATTGTAGCAAGCTCTTAATACAACCGCAATATGTTGTTTTATCCATACCGAATTCTCATGTGCGATATTTAATTCGCAAAAACAAACAACAATATACAGTGTGTTAGAATAACGCAAACTACTATATATAGTATACTTATCCTTTTGTTCTCGAGGCGAGGTGAAGATTTGGATTGGATTAGATGAATAAAATAGGACAAGGAGTTTATTTTAAATGAAGATATTGGTTGTTTGTCAGTATTATTATCCAGAGCCTTTTAGAATAACTGATATATGTGAAAACCTTGTAAAAAGAGGACATGATGTCACAGTATTAACTGGACTGCCAAACTATCCAGAAGGAATAGTTCTTGATGATTATCGTCATGGCAAGAAAAGAAAAGAAACATTAAACGGAGTCAAAGTAATAAGATGTTATGAAATAGGCAGAGGTAAGAGTAAGCTAAAACTATTCTTAAATTATTTTAGTTATGCTTTATCTGCAACATTAAAAGCATTATTTATGAAGGAAAAATTTGATGTAGTTCTAGTAAATCAGCTATCACCAGTAATGATGGGCATTCCAGCGATGATTTATAAAAAGAAGCATCGTAAAAAAATATTACTCTACTGTTTAGATTTATGGCCAGACAGCCTAGCAGCTGGTGGAGTTAAGGAAGACTCAATAATTTATAAGATATTTTATAAAATTTCCAAGTGGATATATAAATCCGCAGATATGATTTTGGTTACATCAAGTATGTTTGAAGATTATTTTAAAAATATACTTCAAATGAATACTGTTAATATAAAACATTTACCACAATATGCTGAGGACTTGTTTGTGCAAAAGGAAGAAACTTCAGACACTGAAGTTGCAGCATCAATTGAAAATAAAATATATAACTTTGTATTTGCAGGGAATATAGGTGATATGCAAAGTGTAGAAACAATAATTAAAGCAGCAAATGAGTTAAGTGTAAATAAAAATATTTCTTTTCATATAGTAGGAGATGGATCTAAGTTAGAAAATTGCAAAAAACTTACTGAAGAATTGAAACTTGAAACCATAATATTTTATGGAAGAAGGCCAGTTGAGGATATGCTACAGTTTTATGGTATGGCTGATGCAATGCTTATAACGTTAAAAGATAACAAAGCATTATCATACACATTACCAGGAAAAGTACAGTCTTATATGGCTGCAGGAAAACCAATCATAGGAGCTATTAATGGAGAAACAAGACGTGTTATTAGCGAGGCGGCTTGTGGTTTTTCATGTGAAGCTGAAGATTATAAAGCTTTAGCAGATTTGGTTAAAAGATTTTGTGATAGTAATGAAAAGGAGCAGATGGAAACCAATGCTCAAAAATTTTATTTTGATAATTATAGTAAAGATAAGTTCATATCAATATTAGAGCTGTCGCTTAAAGATTTGGAGGCATAAATATGTTCAAAGATAAAACCTTACTAATTACAGGTGGTACTGGTTCTTTTGGTAATGCAGTACTAAAGAGATTTTTAAATACAAATATTAAAGAAATTCGTATTTTTTCAAGAGACGAGAAAAAGCAAGATGATATGAGAAAGCTATATAAAAACGATAAAATCAAGTTCTATATAGGTGATGTTAGGGACATCGCTTCTGTTAAAAATGCAATGCATGGAGTAGATTATATATTTCACGCAGCAGCGTTAAAACAGGTTCCTTCATGTGAGTTTTTCCCACTAGAAGCTGTTAAGACTAATGTTCTTGGAACAGACAACGTACTTACAGCTGCTATAGAATATGAAGTAAAAAAGGTTATTTGTCTCTCCACTGATAAAGCTGCTTATCCTATAAATGCCATGGGAATATCAAAAGCAATGATGGAAAAGGTATTTGTAGCTAAATCTAATACTGTGTCCCCAGACAAAACTGTTATTTGTGGAACTAGATATGGTAATGTTATGGCTTCCCGTGGATCAGTTATTCCTCTATTCGTAGAGCAAATAAAAAATGGGCAACCACTTACAGTAACTAATACAGATATGACAAGATTTTTAATGAGTCTTGATGATGCAGTAGAGCTTGTAGTATTTGCTTTCAAAAATGCTGAAGCGGGAGACATTATGGTTCAAAAGTCACCTGCTTCAACTATTGGAGATTTAGCACAAGCAGTTAAGGAATTATTCAATGCTGATAATGAGATTAAAATAATAGGTACCCGACATGGTGAAAAATTATATGAAACACTATTGACTAAAGAAGAATATGTACATGCAGTGGATATGGGGAATTTCTTTAGGGTTCCGGCAGATAAGAGAGATTTGAATTATGATAAGTATTTTGTAGAAGGTAATGAAAAGCTCTCAACTGAAGAAGAATATAATTCTCATAACACAGAAATTTTAACTGTGAAGCAAATTAAAGAAAAGCTATTACAGCTTGATTATATAAGGAAAGAATTAGAAATGTGGCAAACATTAAAAGAAGCTGCTTTTACTAAATAGATTATCCCTTGAAGAAAGGCAGGAATATTTATGAAAATACTTGTTACAGGTGCAAAGGGCTTTGTAGGTAAAAACCTTATAGCAGAGCTTAATAACAGAGGCTATAAAGATATATATAAATTTGATATAGATACTGATAAATCATTACTTGATGAATATGCTAAAAGCTGTGAATTTATATTTCACTTAGCAGGAGTAAATAGACCTAAAGATGAAAAAGAATTTATGGAAGGTAATTTTGGCTTTACATCAGAGCTTTTAGACTTATTAAAAACGCATAATAATAAAGCACCAATATTAATTACTTCCTCAATTCAAGCTGAAAGAGATAATCCCTATGGCAAGAGCAAAAGAGCAGGAGAAGAATTGTTATTTAACTATAGCAAAGAAACAGGAGCCAAAGCTTTAGTATATAGATTACCTAATCTTTTTGGAAAGTGGAGTAGACCCAATTATAATACTGTTGTTGCAACATATTGCTACAACATAACAAGAGGATTAGATATTCAAATAAATAACCCAGAAGCAGAGCTTACTTTATGCTATATAGATGATGTTTTAGATGAGTTTGTAAGAGCACTTCAAGGAGAAGAAACTAAAAATGGAGAATTTTGCTGTGTTCCAGTAACTCACCAGATTAAATTAGGAGACTTGGCAGAAAAAATAAAAAACTTTAAAGAAAGTAGAAAAGACTTAAGTATTCCACAGATGAATGATGAACTTACTAAAAAGCTTTATAGTACGTATTTAAGTTTTTTACCAGAGAATGAATTTTCTTATGATTTAAAGATGAACTGTGATAATAGAGGTTCCTTTACTGAATTTATAAGAACTCCTGAGAGAGGCCAGGTATCAATAAATATTTCAAAACCAGGTATTACAAAGGGAAATCACTGGCATCATACAAAGAATGAGAAATTCTTAGTGGTAAGCGGTACTGGAATTATTCGTTTTAGAAAGATAGATTCAGATGAAATTATAGAATATAAGGTAAGTGGTGCAAAGCTTCAGGTAGTGGATATACCAACAGGTTTTACTCACTCTATTATAAATATTGGAGATACTGATATGGTCACAGTGATGTGGGCAAATGAAGCATTTAACCCTGAGAAACCAGATACTTACTTTTTGGAGGTTTAATACATGGAAAAGCTAAAGGTAATGACAGTAGTAGGAACAAGACCAGAGATAATAAGGTTATCAGCTGTTATAAATAAATTGGAAGAATCAGAAGCAATAGAACACATTTTAGTTCATACAGGACAAAATTATGATTATGAACTAAACGAAGTGTTTTTTAATGATTTCAAATTGAAGAAACCAGATTATTTCCTTAATGCAGCAACTGGAACTGCAGTAGAAACAATAGGAAATATTTTAGTTAAGATAGAAGGAGTACTTGAAGAAGTAAAACCAGATGCTTTCTTAGTGCTTGGGGATACAAATAGCTGTCTTACAGCTATAGCAGCTAAAAGAAGGCATATTCCAATATTCCATATGGAAGCAGGTAATAGATGTTTTGACCAAAGAGTACCAGAAGAAACTAATAGAAAAATAGTAGATCATACTTCAGATATAAATTTAACTTATAGTGACATTGCAAGAGAATATCTATTAAGAGAAGGATTCCCAGCAGATAGAATAATTAAAACTGGTAGCCCTATGTTTGAAGTAATTAACTCAAGAGAAGAAGATATAGAAAAATCAGATGTGTTAGAAAGATTAAATTTAATAGAAGGGCAATACTTTGTAGTATCAGCTCATAGAGATGAAAATGTAAGTTCAGAAGTAAATTTCTTAAACTTAGTTGAAAGCTTAAATTCAGTAGCAGAGAAGTACAAGCTACCGATAATAGTAAGTACACACCCTAGAACTAGAAAAATGATTAACTCAAAAGGAATAGAATTTAATCCTTTAATATCACTTATGAAACCTCTTGGATTTAATGATTATGTGAAGCTTCAAATAAAAGCTAAAGCAGTATTAAGTGATAGTGGAACTATAAGTGAAGAATCTTCAATTTTAGGTTTTAGAGCACTTAATATTAGACAAGCTCATGAAAGACCTGAAGCTATGGAAGAAGCATCAGTTATGATGGTTGGACTAGAGAAAGAAAGGATATTACAGGGGTTAGAGATACTTGAGACCCAGCAAATGAGCACGTTGAGACTAGTAGCAGATTATAGTATGCCTAATGTTTCAGATAAAGTATTAAGAATAATATTGTCTTATACTGATTATGTAAATAGAGTTGTGTGGGGGAAATAATTACTGTGGATAATAATTTTGATATGGTATTTTTAGGTGGGTTATTTCCAAAAGAGACTGAAAATGAAATATATGAAAAATCTAAAGGTTCAGTGCAAGCTGCAGCAAATGCCTTTCAATGGAATATTGTTGAAGGATTAGGTAAATGTAATAATACTCCTGTAAAAATTATTAATTCATTATTTATAGGAGCTTATCCTAAGAGGTTTAAAGGTCTGCTTATAAAAACTTATAAATTTAAGCATAATGAAAACTCATATGATATAAATGTTGGGTTTTTAAATCTTTTTGGTATAAAGCATTTTAATAAATATTGGACATTACGGCCTTATCTAAAAAAATGGGCTAATAATAAAAGTGAAAAAAAAGCCATTATTGCATATTCACTTAATTATACTTTTGTTAAATGTTTAACATATATTAAAAAGGTGAACCCGCAAATTAAAACTTGTATAGTTGTGCCTGATTTACCTCAGTATATGAACTTGTCAAATAAAGTGTCAATTTTATACAAATTCCTTAAAAACATAGAAATTAAAGCTATAAGAAAAAACATGAAAAATCTTGATTGTTATGTTTTATTGACTGAACAAATGGCTGAGTTTTTAAAAATTGATAAAAATTATACTGTTGTAGAAGGAATTTCAACCTCTATATTTAATTATATTAAAACGAGCAAGAAAGAATACAGTATAAAGTATATTTTATATACCGGAACTTTAAATGAAAGATATGGAGTTCTAGATTTAGTTGAATCATTTAATAGAATAGATCATAAAGATTATAGACTTATTCTGTGTGGCTCGGGAGATTCGGAAGAAAAAATAGAACAGTATGCAAAATTGGATAATCGAATTATATGTAAAGGACAAATGAAAAGAGAAGATGTACTTAAACTTCAAATAGAAGCCACTGTTTTAGTAAATCCAAGAAAAAATAATGAGGAATATACAAAATATAGCTTTCCATCAAAAATATTGGAGTATTTATCATCTGGAACACCAACAATTGCGTATAAGCTTGATGGTATTCCAAATGAGTATGATGATTATATATATTATATTAATGGAAACAAACATGAGGATATTGCAGCTAAGATAATAGAGATATGTGAAAAAAGTAAAGAAGAAAGAGTTAAGTTTGGCCAAAAGGCTAAAGAGTTTGTTTTAAAAGAAAAAAACAATGTGGTACAAACAAAAAAAATTATAGATATGATAAATGGAGAAACAAATGAATTATTTAAAGGTTGAATCTCAAGATATTAATAGAAGTACAAAATTAGACAAGCTGTTATCATTTACAATATGTACATTTATTTCATTTAATCAAATTTTATATTTTATAAACATTTTATTTAATTTTTTTGTCTCGAATTTTATATATGACACGATGTTGAGCTACATTGCATTAATGGTATTGCTAGTGATATCCCTATTTAAAATAGGGAGAACCATAAAGATTGATATAATATTCCTTCTAATCATTTTATTAATTTTGTATTTAGGTTCCTATTTGCTTAATTTCCAAAATAGGGAGTATATGTTTACATCAATTTTTGATTACCGTTATAATCCATTCTATAACTTGTTTTTCTTCGCATTTCCTCTTTATTTATTAGTTAGGCAGATTATGAATTACAACATATTAAAACATATGTTGTATATATTTTCTGTAGTAGTATTAGTCATATCAAATCTTATGTTTATACTTAAATTTAGTGGTATGCAAATTGAATTACAATATATGGTGTTTTCCTATAACATGGTATTTTTCATATGTTACCTTATATATGATTTTACAATAAATAGAAGGAAAATTTCTTTATTGCTAGCAGGGATTTCTTTTATTATTGTATTTATAGCCGGAGCCAGAGGACCTGTAATAGTTATATTTTCTTATATTATACTTTTTGTTGTATTTAATATAAGAGCTAATTTGAAAAAAATTTTGCCAATAATTATAATTATGGTTTTAACATTTTTTATCATTGCTACAAATTTTACCTACATTTTAACTAAAACAAATATGTTTTTGATTAAAAATAATTATAGCAGTAGAACAATAACCATGATTCTTGAAAATAATATAGCCTTTGATAGTTATAGAGGTGAAATTACTGAAAAAATTAAAAATGATATTTTAAAAAAATTTTTGTTAGGAAATGGTATGTTTGGAGATAGAGCAGTTACTAAGAATATATTTTATAATGGCCAAGGAGTATATGCACATAATATTATTTTTGAATTCTTATCTCAATATGGAATGATATTTGGCACATTATTTATTGGAATAATATTTGTTCTCATAATAGTTGCAATATTTTCTTCCAAAGACATTGTACTAAAAAATTTACTATTAATAAGTATGTCAAGCGGTTTAATAAAGCTTTTCTTATCTGGAAGTTATTTAAATGAACCATATTTCTTTTTAATGCTGGGTATCTCTGTTAATATAATCCAAAAAAGAACGAATCTTTTAAAACTTAGTGAAAAAGGTGATGTAATTTGAAAATTTTATGGCTATGTAACATACCACTTCCGGATATAGCAATAGATATGTCATATCCAATAATTAATGGAGGAGGCTGGCTTGTTGGGTTATCAAATGATTTAAAAAAATGTCCGGATATAGAATTAAACATATGCTTTCCTCTTTCAAATGAGAAGGAAATAATAAAAGGTAGATTAGATAATATTAATTACTATGGTTTCCCCAAAAAACTAAATCAACCGCACAAATATGATATAAGCGTTGAAGAGCATCTTAAGTATATATTGAATGAGGTTACCCCTGATATTGTACACATATTTGGAACAGAATATCCACACAGTTTATCAATGACAAAGGTATTTAATAAGCCAGATCGAACAATAATTAATATTCAAGGTTTGTGTTCGATATACACAAAACATTACACTAGCGGTTTGGCATATAACATTATTTCACAATACACTTTTAGAGATTTTATAAAGCAAGATAATATAAGACAACAGCAAAAAAAGTTTGAAAAAAGAGGTAAAATGGAGATAACTGCTATTAAGAATGTTAATCATATTATTGGTAGAACAACCTGGGATAAAGCTTGTGTAAGTCAAATAAATCCAAATGCAAAATATCATTTCTGCAACGAAACTTTGCGTGATGAATTCTACAAATATATTTGGGATATTAATAATTGTGAAAAATATTCAATTTTTATAAGTCAGGGTGGATATCCCATAAAGGGACTGCATTTTATGCTTGAGGCATTACCTGAAATCATAAAGAGATTCCCTCATGTGCATCTTTATGTTGCTGGAGATGATATTACTAAGAGTGAAAATTTAAAAGACAGACTTAAGATTACTTCATATGGGAAATATATTAAAAAATTAATTAAAGAATATGGGTTAATCGAGCATATTACTTTTACAGGGAATCTTGATGAAAAACAAATGTGCAATAGATTTTTAAGATCAAATGTATATGTGTCACCATCAAATATTGAGAATTCACCTAATTCGTTAGGTGAAGCTATGTTATTAGGAGTACCCTCTGTTGCATCTGACGTTGGGGGAGTAAAGGATATGCTTGAACATCCTGTTGAAGGTTTTGTGTATCAACATGATGCACCGTATATGCTTGCACATTATGTTTGTGAAATATTCCAAAATGATAAGTTGGCATTAGAGTTTTCCACAAACTCCAGGAAGCATGCCATGGAAACTCATAATAAGGATAATAATTTGAAAACAATGATTGATATTTATAAGGAAATCAAAAATGATAATTAGATACATAAATAATCAAATTTCGCAGTTTAAACATTCATCATTAATACAAAATGCTTTTAAAATTGCATTTGGTAACATTATTGCACAGATATTATCCTTTGTTTTTACACCGATTAATAGTAGAATTTATGGCCCGCAATATTATGGGGAATTTGGGGTGTTTTCTTCAACTTATATTTTAGTTAATGGATTGGTAACTTTAGGGCTGGTCTCCGCAATATTGTCCCCCAAGGATGATAAAGAGGCAAGTGGAATATATAAAATTTCTGCAATAAGCTGTACTAGCTTTAGTATTGTGTTTTTTACTATTGCAATGGTTATATCTCCATGGATAAGAATTATAAATAGCAGTGCAAATTATTATATTGTAGTTGTTTTATTAGCTATAGCTTTAATAATAAATAATCTTACCAGTATGAATTATACATGGGGAAACAGGCAAAAAGCCTACAGACTTTTACTTTGGAATCCTATTATTGCATCAGTTGTAAATTTTGTGGTTTCATTGATTTCTGGAATAATTGGATTTAAAGAATATGGCTTGATTTTAGGTTTTATTATCAGTCAGATTGCTATATTTTTGCATTTATATATAAGATTTAAGCCTTTAAAATACAAGAATTCTTTTAGTGACTTGAGAAGCTTATTAAAGAAATATTCTGATTTCCCCAAATATCAAATGACATCTAATTTAATTAAAGGAATTGCCTTGAATTTACCTATATTATTAATGTCGTCTATTTTTGGAGATATATTTCTTGGACAATATAACATGGGACAAAGACTGTTGTTTGTACCGATAACCTTAATAGCTACCGCCTTGGGACAAGTACACTTTAAGGAGTCGACAGATTTGGTAAATCAGGGAAAGGATGCTGGAGAATTAACTTATAAGGTTATCAAATTAATTATGACAGTTTGCTTTATTCCATTTTTAATAATAGGCATTTGGGGAAGCGATATATTCAGAATTTTCCTTGGTACAGAATGGGAGTTAAGCGGTACATTAGTAAAAATAAGAAGTCTCGAATTTATGTTCACGGCTATTTATTTCAGTACATCTTATATTTTTGTCGTAATAAAAAGACAAAAGGCAGTGTTGATTTACACTATTATATCATTATTGGGAAGTTTATTGGCACTGGCTATTGGAGGATATGTATTTAACAATAATGTATTAACGGTTATGCTCATTTCAATAGTAAATATTGTTTTATACATAATTTTTTATTTGTATGCATTTAAGTATACTACTTTTGGGGTTAAACCATTCGTTAAATTAATAGCTATATTCTCATTCCTTTTTATTGTTCTACAAGTGATTGGAAATTTAATCTTTGGAGGAATCTAATTGTGAAAATACTACATTTATGCATAAATTGCCCTTATACTGATAATTGGGGATATCAGGATAATCTTATACCAAAGTATCATAAAAAAATGGGGCATGACGTAACTATTATAACAACTAATACAAAACATTCAGATACTGGCGAGATTGTTGCCATACCTTGTGATGATTATACATCAGATGATGGAGTAAGAATAATAAGGCTGCAAAGAAGTAAACTTATAAATACAAAATTATCTCAGGTATTTGTCTATTATAAGATTTATGACTTGCTTGTACAGCTTATGCCAGATTTTATTATGATACATGGATTAGGAAGTATCTCTGTTTTGCGGGTTGCAAAATATATAAAAAAAATTAATAAAAAGTGCGTTGCTGTTGCAGATAATCATTCTGATACTAATAATACAAAAATGGACGGCGGACTTAAGTTTAAAATATACAAATTAGCGATTCGATTAATAAATTGTTATATGCAAAAATATTATAAAAAAGTGTATGGGGTTACCCCGGAGTGTAAATTAATTATAAATAAGTTTTATGGAATAAATCAAAAAAAAACAGATTTCCTTCCATTAGGGTGTGATTTAGAGATAATTGATTTTAATAATAGAAACGGTATAAGAAATGAAATTAGGAAAAAGTATAATATTAATAAAGATGACGTGCTAATTGTTACTGGAGGAAAACTTGATGAGAAGAAAGAAACACATAATTTAATGAAGTCCATATTAAACTTATCTAGTAAAGATGTAAAACTTATTGTTTTTGGAAATGCCATTACTGATAAGTATAACAACACTTTGAAAGATATTGAGAGTGTTTCGAATGGAAGAATAAAGTTAATTGGTTTTTTATCAGTAAAACAAATTTATGACTTATACTTATCAGCTGATTTAGCAGTTTTTCCTGGCTCACAGTCAGTTTTATGGCAACAAGCAATTTGTTCAGGAGTGCCAATAGTAGTTAAAAGATGGCCAATGATAGAATACCTTGACCTTGGAGGGAATATAGTTTTTTTAGATCATGGAGATGAATTGGAAATAAGGAACTGCATAGAATATTTAACAAACAATAAGAAAAATTTGGGTAAAATGAAAAAAATTGCTATGGAGAAGGGGATAGACTTCTTTTCGTATGAAAAGATAGCAAGAAAAGTTTTAGACCTTCAATAGGGAGAATTTTGGGTGATGAATATACTCAAGTCCAGTAGGTCTGACGCCTTCACAATCTCCGATTGTGCTTCACCCAGCATCCACAGTAGGATCCCAGGGGTCATAAACATATAGATAAAAAACTTGAACTAATGAGGAATAAGTCTATATTCCAATAAATCACGATAGAAATAATAAATTCCAAGTTTATTTTACCTATTAGGCAGAATACTTATTTAGGAGATGAATTATAAAAATGAGTAATTGTAATTATGAAAAGACTAGAGGTCCTGAAGATCAACCCATATTAATTGTAGGAGATTCACCTTCTAGAAATGTTAAAAATATAAGGGAAGTTTTAGATAGAAACCATGTCATATATAATAGTATAATTATTCCAATTAAATATTATACTGAAAAATATTTAAATGAACATAATTATAGATTAGCAGAGCGTTTTAATGATAAAGAAGATATATTTAGATATGTCAATGCAATTGAAGATAGTGATAATAAAAAAGGTTTAAATCCGGAAACTGAAAAAGAAAAATTATATAATTTAAAAGAAGAAATTTATGATAAAGATGAAAAGTTTAAGTATAGGATTATAATATGTCTTGGGGATTTTGCTTATTTTGCAGTAAGAGCTATATTAAAAAAATATGAAGGAAAAGAACAACATAGATATGGTAGTAATAATAAATATGATATTAAAACAATTGGTGAACAATTTTGCAGAAATTCCGAAATAGATCTTGAAAAAGAAATATATATTTTGCCTATATTACACAATATTTCAAATAGAATAGATGATTTAAATAAGTTGACAGAATTTATCCCTAAAGAAAAAAGAACAAATTATATTAGCTATTATTGTTATATTGGAGAGTGTTTAGGCAAAATTTTGATTTCCGATGTTAATAAGAAGGATAGATACAAGAATTATTTACATTATATCGGAAATAGGTAAGAACAGCATCCCGCCGTTAGTTTTAGAGGCTATGGAGGTCAAGAACAAACTGTGAATGAAGCCACTGTAGAACTTTGAATTAATATTAAATAACATAAAGGGTGATTTATAATATGAACATATTAGTAACCGGCGGTGCTGGATATATAGGCTCAC
Organism: Clostridiaceae bacterium; assembly: GCA_041639705.1. GTDB lineage: Bacteria > Bacillota > Clostridia > Clostridiales > Caloramatoraceae > JARDZI01. The sequence continues at coordinate 12,161 of JBEQBT010000071.1, forward strand.
ATACTTGTGTGGAATTATTAAATAATAATCACACAGTCCTTGTTGCCGATAATCTTTGCAACAGTAAAGCAGACACTATAGATAAAATAAAGCAAATAACCAAAAAAGAAATTGCGTTTCACATAATAGATGTAACTGATGAAGCAACTGTAGAAACTATATTTGCTAATCATAAAATAGATGGAGTTATTCATTTTGCAGGGTTTAAGGCAGTAGGTGAATCTGTAGAAAAGCCATTAACTTATTATTATAATAATCTGCTTTCTACTATGGTTATTGCTAAGCTGTGCCTGAAATACAATGTTAACAAATTTGTATTTTCTTCATCTGCAACAGTGTATGGGGATAACAAAGTGCCATTTGTAGAAACTATGGAGCTGCTACCAACTACAAATCCCTATGGTGAAACTAAAGCTATGAGTGAGAGGATTTTAACTGATTTAGCAAAAGCAAATCCAGAGTTTTCAGTAGCATTACTTAGATATTTTAATCCAGTAGGAGCTCATGAGAGTGGATTAATTGGTGAAGCACCTAACGGTATTCCTAACAATCTTATGCCTTATGTTACACAGGTGGCAAAAGGAAAGTTGAAGAAGCTACGTGTATTTGGTAATGACTATCCAACTATTGATGGTACTGGAGTTAGAGATTATATCCATGTGGTCGATCTGGCTGAAGGTCATGTTGCAGCAATTGAGAAGGTGACAGAAGGGGTACATATTTATTACCTTGGGACAGGCCATGGCACATCAGTTCTGCAACTTATGAAAGCCTTTGAAAAGGCAAATGATATAGAAGTACCTTATGAAATTGTTGACCGCAGGCTTGGAGATATCGCAGAATGTTATGCTGATGCAAGTAAGGCTGAAAGGGAGCTTGGATGGACAGTAAAACGTGGCATAATGGAAATGTGCGGGATGCCTGGGGGTTTGAGAAGAATTATAAAGAATAAGAATAAAGGAACCACACAAAATGCGTAAAATTTTATCCTATATAGCTGTTATCCTATGGATGGCGCTCATTTTTAAACTATCAGCCCAGCCAGCAGTGCAGTCAGGTAAGCTGAGTACAGGAATAACAAAGGCTAGTATAAATGCTATAGAGCAAGTTAAGCCTGATGCTAAATTTAATATTGTAAAGCTTGACAGCATGGTAAGAAAGAATGCACATTTCTTCATTTATTTAGTCCTTGGCATATTAACTGTAAATGCTTTAAAGGTAAGTGGAGTAAATAGACTGCAGTGTATAGTTTTTGCATTGCTTATTTCCATCCTTTATGCAGTGAGCGATGAAGTACACCAGATTTTTGTACCAGGCAGGGGAGCTTTGATTAAGGATGTCTTCATTGACAGCGCTGGAGCTGCTGTGGGGATTTTGGTGTAAAGCAAGCTGGCCGCTTTGCGTCCAGCAAGGGGGACTGACCCAATGTCATCAACTTAAGGAAAAAATGAAATAATAATCATTAGAAAGTGGAATCATCTGTTAAAGGAGTAGATTCCACTTTTTGTATTTAAATTTTCTAAAATATTATATAATTATTGTAATGCTATTAATGATAAAGAATATTATTGATTTATGTAAACCAAAAAGGATTTTTCAATTTTATGTAGAATATATTCCATATATTAATTACGAGGGTGTGATGTATATGGATAATGCAGTTTTAAACAAC
>JBEQBT010000072.1:0-13581 GCA_041639705.1 Clostridiaceae bacterium
GTCATTAACGTGGTAGGCGATACCTACATCAATTGTGGGAATCCCATATGCCGAAAATAACATGCCGATGTGGGCATCGGCCACTACAGTGCACGTTATTCTTAATGTAGTGGTGAACACTGTTCACAACTACGACGCATAACCATACAATTATGTTATAGCAAAGGAGGATATATACATGTCAGAAAAGAGAGGACTTTCCCATTCTGCCTATGGAGGAATTCATGGGGATGATTATATTCCATATATACCTGCAAGTGAAGTAATGCCTGAAGCAACGGCAGTATCAATAATATTAGGTATTTTACTTGCAATACTTTTTGGTGCAGCTAATACATATTTAGGTTTGAGGGTTGGTTTAACAATTTCAGCCTCAATCCCAGCTGCAATTTTAGCCACAGGGTTATTAAGGGGTATTTTCAGACGAAATAATATACTGGAAGCGAATATGATTCAATCAATTGCAGCAATGGGTGAATCTATTGCTGGTGGTTTGATTTTTACATTGCCTGCAATTATAATCTGGGGAATGGATTTAAAAATTTCAACAATCATAGTAGTAACACTTCTTGGAGGACTTTTAGGAGTTGCATTCATAGTCCCATTAAGAAGATATCTTATAGTTGAGGAGCATGGATCACTAGTTTATCCCGAAGGAATGGCAGCTGCTGAAGTTTTAGTTACAGGCAGTACTGGAGGTACAGGATTTAAAACCGTTTTAACAGGTATATTTGGAGGAAGCTTGTTTAAACTTTTCTCTGGTGGCTTTGGGTTCTGGCTTGAGGAACCTCAATGGACAATAGCACCGATGCAGAACACAGTATTTGGAATAAACACACTTTCCTCACTGCTTGGTGTCGGCTATATTGTTGGTATTGAAGCATCCTTGTATATGTTTGCTGGAGCATTGGTTGCATGGCTAGGTTTAATTCCACTGATTAAATATTTTGGATCGGAATTAACCGCTCCACTATTTCCATCAACAAAATTAATTGTGGAAATGACTGCTACAGAAATATGGAGTAAATATATTAGATATGTAGGCGCAGGTGCAGTTGCAACAGGCGGCTTTATAAGCCTTGGAAGATCATTGCCAACGATTATCAAATCCTTTAATTCAGCAGTATCTGGCATGGGGTCAAAGGGTGGAGCAGCGAAGAGAACTGAAACAGATATCCCAATGACATGGGTTATTGGTGCTTCAATACTTGTTTTCCTACTTTCATGGTTCTTACCATGGACTAGGTTTGGTTTAGTTGGAAGCTTGCTATTAGTATTTTTCGCTTTCTTTTTTGCAGTGGTTTCTGCAAGAATAGTTGGGATAATAGGAGTTTCAAATAATCCTGTTTCCGGAATGACAATTGCAACACTATTATTTATTACGTCTATATTAAGACTAATAGGGTATGTTGGTGATAGGGGAATGATAGTTGCCATATTAGTGGGTGGAACAGTATGCGTTGCCATATCAGTGGCAGGTGGAGCAGGTCAAAATATGAAAACCACATTTATTGTTGGAGGTACACCAAGACACATTGAGGTTGGTATGTATCTTGGTATAATGGGTGCTTCTACATTTGTAGGTTATGTTATACTTATGCTTCATAGAACATATGTTATGGGCTCAACTGCAATTCCAGCACCACAAGCAACACTTATGTCAATGGTGGTGAAAGGAGTTATGACAGGTGAACTTCCATGGGCATTAGTTTTCATCGGAGCTATATTTGGTATTATGGTTGCACTATTAGGTGTATCTATTCTTCCATTTGCATTGGGACTTTACCTTCCAATTCATTTGAGTTCAGGTATATTAGTTGGTGGAATTGTAAGAGTTCTGGTGGATAAAAAATTTAATAAGAAAGAAGAATTGCTTAAAAAACAAACTGAAAAGGGAATTTTACTATCTTCTGGACTGGTAGCAGGTGATGCACTTACAGGTATAGTCATTGCAATATTTGCAGCAGTAAATATTCCAATAAACTTTGGGGCGAAAATTTTGCCTGGTATTACGGGTAATTCCTGGTCAGCTGCGATTATATACTTCATACTTGCACTGGTTGTCTACAATTACACTGTAAAAACTGATAAAATAACATAACTAAATGTAATGTATTAAAGATTTAACATCAGATCCTATGTCATCCTGAACGGTAGTGAAGGATATTTTCCTAAAGTACATATAAGCTCCTTCACTGCGTTAGAATTTCCACGCGTACCCGCACCATGATAAATCAAAGTCAGGCACTGTCATCCTGAGCGAAGCGAAGGATCTTCCCCTATGATGCCTATTATGATCCTTCGCTACGCTCAGGATGACAGAGAAGAGCCTTCACTACAATGTTTGAGGTGATAATATGAAAAAAACAAATTCCGATAATGTATTATTATTTATACCTAAAAAGAAACATGAAACATGGGAGGTTAAGAATCATAATGTATATTTAATTTTTTATCATAATAGAATAATGGAGAGGTTTTCTAGATGGCTAGTTAAAAAACCAACTGTTACAGATGTAAAACTAGATGAGATAGGTTCTTGTGTGTGGAAGCTTATAGATGGAAAAAAGAATATATATGAGTTAGGTGAGAATTTAAAATTACAGTATGGAGAAAAATGTGAGCCGATTTATAATCGACTTATAATGTATTTAAGATATCTGAATAGAATGGGTTGGATAGTATTTGAAAGGGGATGTCAAAAATAGCTGCTTGTGTGCAGCTATTTTTTATAAACTTTTGTTCTATCATTGAAAAAGTCATCCTGAACGTAGTGAAGGATCTTATGTGCAATCTGAGCAAAGATCCTTCACTGCGTTCAGGATGACTCAGTATTGTCTTTATTGTAATAGCGATACAAGCTGTAAAACACATTTTTTGATGTTCAATATTTCTAATATCAAAACTATGTTCATTGTGATAAACTAGAATAGTATTTTGTTAGGCAGGTGATAATGTGATAATAACTATTGTCTTATTATGTATTGCTGGTTTTGCAGCTGCATTCGTTGATTCAATTGCTGGAGGTGGAGGACTTATAAGTCTGCCAGCATTCATTGCGGCAGGAATTCCAATGCACTTTGCATTAGGAACTAATAAGTTTTCAGCTACAGCAGCAGCCTTTACAAGTTCAATTAAATATACGAAATCTGGAAAGGTAAATTTTAAGTTATTAAGATATGTACTTCCATTTACATTTATAGGAGCAGCATTAGGAGTGAAGGCAGCACTTATGCTAGATTCTAAATACTTAAAACCCCTTGTACTAGTTTTAGTCTTAGCAGTTGGTATATACAGCTTATTTTCTAAAACCATAGGTCAGGAGGATAAGTTTAAAGAGCTTACTAATAAAAGTATTTCTTTAGGAGTAATTCTTGCATTTCTAATTGGATTTTATGATGGTTTTTTTGGTCCAGGGACAGGCACATTTTTAATATTCGGACTTATTAGCATTTTTGGATTTAACTTTATAAATGCTGGAGGAAATGCCAGGGTAATGAATTTTGTAAGCAATCTGACAGCACTTATCCTTTTTGCAGTACAAGGGAAAATTGATTATCTGTATGGAATACCTGTAGCTATTGCTATGATTTTTGGGGCAAGATTAGGTACTGTATTCGCATTGAAGAAGGGTTCCAAGTCTATAAAACCTATATTTATAACCATGTCCCTAGCTGTTGCATTTAAGTTGCTTTTTGATCTAGCAGGTGGTAAATAAGTATGGTGGATTGTGGTATAATATTAAATATAGAAAATTCAATGTTAAGGGGATGGTACGTTGAAGTTTAATAAAAGATGGGCGAAGTTTTCTGCAAGTTTTTTGACACTAATGCTTGTATTTAATTTGCTTATAATCAATACAAATGCATCTACAACAGATTTAACCCTAAATAAAATAAAACAGATAATTAGAGAAGATTATATAGAAGATGTACCGGACAAGGTATTTGAGGCAAAAAGCATTGAGGATTTTGTTAAGCAATTGGGTGACCCCTATACGAAATATTTTTCAGCTAAGGAGTACACAGCTTTTACGAATCAAATAGACATGAAATTCGTGGGAATTGGAATTCGTCTTGAAATGGTAACTGAGGGGATAAAAGTAGTTTCATTGATTGAAGGATCTCCTGCTGAAGAAATGGGTATAAAACCTGAAGATATAATTATTTCAGCTAATGGAACCTCACTTGCAGGACTTACAAATGAAGAGGCTGTTAATTTAGTTATGGGAGAGGAAGGTACTGTTGTAAAACTTAAGGTTAAACGTGGAGTAAATATATTAAATATTGATATTGTAAGAAAAGAAATTCAAACTCCAACTGTAACTGGAAGTTTGATAAATGATCACATTGGTTATATACAATTAGAATCCTTTGGAACTGAAACACCTAAGGATTTTAGTAATGTTTTGCAAGATTTAGAAGTTCAAAACGTAGACAGCTATGTTGTTGACATTAGAAATAATCCAGGTGGATATATGAATGCTGCACTTGATATTGCAGGCTATTTCATTGGAAAACAGACTACAATGGTAGTGGAGGATAAAAGTAAAAATAAAGATAGTTTGGAAGCATTTAAGCATGATGAATTAATTAATAAACCAGTTGTTTTTTTGATTAACGAATATAGTGCAAGTGCTTCAGAAATATTAGCAGCAGCTGTTAAGGATTATGATAAGGCTTATTTTATAGGGACAAATTCCTATGGTAAGGGAGTTGCACAGAGTTTATATGAGTTTACAGATGGAAGTGCACTAAAAACTACAACTTTAAGATTTCTTTCACCACTTGGTAAAGTTATAAATAAGGTCGGAATCTCTCCAAACTTAGAAATTAAGGATATGGACCCACTAGTAGCAGCAGAATTGCTCCTTGGAAATTCAAAAAATACATTAACAAATGGGAGATACATAAGCGTAAAATTAGATGACAAGAATTTTGCAATTAATTTAAATGATATTAGCAATGAGGAATACTGGAAAGCATATAAGCATATAATCAGCAAATCATCCCTAGTATCATTGATAAATAACAATGTTAAGAAAATTGTTGTTCCTGAAATCAAACTAACTTCTCCAGTTATACAGTACAAAGCAGGTGATAGGGTAGCTTTTAAGCTTAACACACCAAACTATGGTGGAAGAGTGCAGTACAGAGTTATGTTGTGGGATGATTCAACAAAAGCCTATCGTGATTTATGGAGTACAGGAGATAGATATTATACAGGATGGAAGCCCTATGGCAATGAAACATTTACAGTAGGTTTCCCTATTTCAAAAGCAGGTAATTATAGATTGAAGGTTTTTGTAAAGCGCGCTGGACTTGAAAATAGCAAAACAGCACTTACAGGCATGAACAGTGACAGTTACCTTGGAGAAATACCATTCACTGTTGAATAAGTTACTAAAATAATAAAAATCAGGGTAGAACAATTTCTACTCTGATTTTTTTACTTGGCTGATTAAGAATAGTGTTGAATGTAGTGCTTTACCATGCTAATTTGTAAAAAATATTCAGACAACTTACTCCCTATAAAGATAAAATATTAAGTGCTATAATTGAAATTGTGAAAATGTATAGAAGGTTATCAAATAATTTGTACAGGGGGAAATCTAATGAATAGAATTTCTATTGATGGTAATAGTTTAACAATTGATGACATAGTTAATGTTGCAAGGAATTGGTATACTGTTGAATTAGATTGTGAAGCAGAGCAGAGAATTATAAAGGCTAGAGAATTGGTAGATAGATTTGTAAGTGAAGAAAGAATAGAATACGGAATAACAACTGGGTTTGGTAAATTTTCAGATGTTGTGATTTCTAAAGAGGATACAAAAAAACTTCAAAGGAATCTTATAATATCCCATGCTTGTGGGGTAGGTGAGCCACTGGATGAAGAAATAGTTAGAGCTATAATACTTCTGAGGGCAAATGCACTTTCTATTGGGTATTCTGGTGCGAGAGTTTCAACTGTAAAGACTCTTATTGAAATGCTAAACAAAGGTGTTACTCCGGTTATATATGAAAAGGGTTCTCTTGGAGCAAGTGGAGATCTTGCCCCACTATCACATATGGTGTTAGTTATGATTGGTGAGGGGGAAGCATATTATAAAGGAGTAAGATTAAGAGGAAAAGATGCAATGGAGAAGGCTGGTATAGAAATCGTTGAATTGGTTGAAAAAGAAGGGCTTGCACTAATAAATGGGACACAGGTTATGACAGCAATTGGAGCACTTGCAGTATATGATGCAATTAACTTAAGCAGGTGTGCAGATATTATCTCTTCTATGACTGTTGAAGGATTAAGAGGGATAACTGATGCTTATTACACAAAAGTTCATGAGGCAAGACCACAGGTTGGACAAATAAAATGTGCTGAAAATCTATTAAGATTGTTAAATAACAGCACACTAACAACAAGGCAAGGAGAGCTTAGGGTTCAGGATGCATATTCATTAAGATGCATTCCGCAAATTCACGGAGCTAGTAAGGATGCAATTAATTATGTTAAAGGGATTATTAATATTGAGATAAACTCAGCAACTGATAATCCATTAATTTTCGTAGATGAGGAAAGAGTTATATCCGGGGGAAACTTTCATGGGCAGCCTTTAGCACTTGCTATGGATTTTTTAGGAATTGCACTTTCAGAGCTTGCAAATGTATCTGAAAGAAGAATTGAGAGACTAGTTAACTATCAACTAAATGATCTTCCACCTTTCCTAACAAGAAAGGGTGGGCTTAATTCAGGATTTATGATAGCACAATATTCTGCAGCAGCACTAGTATCAGAGAACAAGATATTAGCTCATCCAGCATCAGTAGATTCAATACCTTCCTCTGCAAATCAGGAGGATCATGTTAGTATGGGTACAATTGCAGCAAGGAAGGCAAGAAGTATTTTATACAACGTTACTAAAGTTCTTGGTATCGAGTATCTTGCATCCTGTCAGGCAATATATTTAAGAGAAGAAGGAAAACTTGGAGATGGAACACAACCTGCATATGATTTAATGAGGAAGCATGTGGAACCCTTTGAGGATGATAGAATAATGTATATTGAAATTAACAAGTCAAGTAAATTAGTTTCAACAGGAGAGCTATATAAGGTTGTATGTGAAAAGGTTGGAGAGCTAAAATAAAGTCCAGTGGTTGTCATCTTTGAAATGTTATTCTCTTATTGTCGCCCAGGTCATCCTGAGCGTAGGGTCGGATCTTAATGCGACCTTGGGAAGATCCTTCACTACGTTCAGGATGACAGAACTAAAAATAAAGGGGGTTATAAAATTATGTCAAAGTTAATTGAATGTGTACCTAATTTTTCTGAGGGCAGAAACAAGCCAGTAATTGAGAAAATAGTTGATGAGGTTCGAAAAACAGAAGGAGTTAAGCTGCTTGACTACTCCTCAGATGAAGACCATAACAGAACTGTTGTTACAATGGTTGGAAGTCCTGAGGGTATTGAATTGGCAGCATTTAACCTAGCTAAAAGAGCTTCAGAGCTAATAGACATGTCAATTCATCAAGGAGGGCATCCAAGAATGGGTGCAACTGATGTTGTACCATTTATTCCAATAAGCGATGTTATAATGGAAGAATGTATTGAAATTGCAAAAAGAGTTGGAAAAAGAATTGGAGAAGAATTGAATATTCCTGTGTATTTATATGAGGATGCTGCCTCAACTGTTAATAGGAAAAACCTTGCTGAGGTTAGAAAGGGTCAATATGAGGGCTTCTTTGATAAAATAAAGAAGGATGAATGGAAACCTGATTATGGTCCAATTCAAATGAATGTTAAGAGTGGATGTACTGCAGTTGGAGCAAGAGTACCTCTAGTTGCATTTAATGTAAACCTAGGTACAAATAATTTGGAAATCGCAGACAGCATTGCTAAAAAGGTAAGATTCATAGGTGGAGGCTTAAGGTTTGTAAAGGCAATGGGAGTAAAGCTTGAGGATAGAGGAATTGTACAGGTATCAATGAATCTTGTTAATTATGAAAAAACAGCAGTTTATAGAGCATATGAGATGGTTAAAATGGAAGCAAATAGATATGGAGTGAATGTTGTTGGAAGTGAAGTAATAGGCCTTCTTCCAATGAAAGCACTTATTGATACAGCTGAGTATTATCTTCAAATTGAAAACTTTAGCATGGATCAAATATTAGAGAAGCGCGTAGCTGAATAGAGGTGTTAAAATGGCAGATATTTTAATTAAAAATGCCAGAATATTAACGTGTAAATCCAATGGACCAAAGGTTGGACTAGAAATGCAGGATTTAGGTGTTATCGAAAATGGTTTCATTGCAGTTGATAACGGAGTAATAACAGAGGTTGGAGATGGGGAGGGAGAGGAATTCAAAGTCAGGCATACTGAAGTAATTGACGCAGAGGGAAGACTTGTAATGCCAGGTCTTGTTGATCCACATACCCATTTAGTTCATTATGGTTCAAGGGAAAACGAACTTGAATTAAAGCTTAAGGGAGCATCCTATATAGACATACTAAAATCCGGAGGTGGAATATTAAGTACTGTTAGCGCGACTAGAGCTGCATCCTTTGAGAATTTGACTAATAAGGTAAGGAAGAGTCTGGATTTGATGCTGAGTTGGGGAACTACTACTGTTGAAGCGAAATCAGGTTATGGACTTAATTTTGTTGATGAGGTAAAGTGTCTTGAGGTATTAAGAGATGTTAAACACCCTGTTGATATTGTAAGAACATATATGGGAGCACATGCTGTTCCAAATGAGTATAAGTCAAACAAGGAAGGCTATATTAAGCTAATGATGGATAGGATTATTCCATATGTGGCTGAAAATGGACTCGCAGAATTTATAGATTGCTTCTGTGAAGAAGGAGTTTTCTCTATTGAAGAAAGCGAAAGAATTCTCCTAAAGGGCAGTGAATATGGTCTTAAGATAAAGCTTCATGCAGATGAAATTGAATCAATGGGTGGAGCACAGCTTGCTGGAAAGCTTGGGGCAATTTCTGCAGAACACTTAGTTGCAGCCTCTGATGAAGGAATTGAAGCAATGAAACAAGCAAATGTAATACCAGTTCTCCTGCCAGGCACCTCCTTTTATTTAAGACTTGGTAAGTATGCAAGAGCTAGGAAGATGATTGAAGCAAATATTCCAGTTGCACTTGCTACTGATTATAATCCAGGGACTTGTCCAACTGAATCACTTCAAAGCATAATGGTATTTGCATCAATGGGAATGGGTATGACTCCACAGGAGGTTATTAGTGGAATGACAATAAACTCTGCATATGCAATTAACAGAGGAAATATAGTTGGAAGTATTGAAAAGGAGAAAAAAGCAGACATCATAATAATGGATGCTCCAAATGAAAATTATATAGTATATCATTTTGGAATAAATCACGTTTCTACTGTTATAAAGGATGGAAAAATAGTAATAAAAGAGAAAGTAAAGCAATATGAGGAGATGTAATATGAGCCTAATGAAAGAATTAACCCTAGAGAATTTTTCAAAATATTTATCATCAAATTCTCCTGCACCAGGAGGAGGCTCTGTTGCTGCATTATCTTCAACACTGGCAGCATCACTAGCTTGTATGGTTTTTAATCTTACAGTTGGTAAAAAGGCATATATGGCATACGATGAAGAAATAAAAAGGTCAATTGATGTGGGTATTACTGAAGCAGATAAAATGAAGGATGAGTTTTTAGCCCTAATGGATGAGGACACAGAAGCATTTAATGAAGTCATGGCAGCATTTAAACTGCCGAAGGAAACAGAGGAAGAAAAGATTATACGAAGTGCTAAAATACAGGAAGCATATAAATGGGCAACTCTAGTTCCTCTAAAGGTTGCTGAAAAAACTATGGACATATTTACTCTACTTGAGACTGCTGTAAAATACGGCAATGCCAATGCAATATCTGATGCAGGAGTAGGTACACTTATTGCATTAACAGGATTAGAATCAGCTATTCTAAACGTTAGAATTAATATGCCAAGTATTAAGGATACTGAATTTGTAAATAAAATATCAGAAAAATGTAATGAATTAGTAAAAAATGCAACATCGAAAAAGGAATATATATTAGAATTGGTTAATACAAAATTATAAATATTTGTATGGGTTTTTATATTATCTAGGACATTCTACTTTATCATAAATTCCATTATTAAAATCAAATTTTAGAGAGGTGACGTCTATGAGGATAAAAGAACATCCAATCCTTACATTTGAAAAGGGAAGGGAAGTACAATTCACCTTTGATGGAAAAACTATTATGGGCTTCGAAGGAGAACCTATTGCAGCTGCTTTGCATGCTGCTGGTATTAGGGTTTTAGGACACAGTCATGATAAAGGAAGGCCAAGAGGTTTTTATTGTGCTATTGGAAATTGTTCTTCATGTTTGATGAGAGTTGACGGAAAACCAAATGTTAGAGTTTGCACTGAAAAGTTATGTGAAGGAATGGTAGTAGAAACTCAAAAGGGAAAAGGTGATTTAGAATGATTAGGACAGAAGTTGCAATCATAGGAGGAGGTCCTGCAGGACTGTCTGCAGCAATTGCAGCATCAAGTCTTGGGGCAAAGGTACTTATAATCGATAGAAATTCACATGTGGGAGGACAATTATTAAAGCAAACCCATAAGTTCTTCGGTTCCCAAAAGGAGCATGCATCTACAAGAGGAGTGGATATTGTCAAAATATTATTTGACCAACTTAAGGACAACCCTAATGTGGAATTTTTGTATAACACTACTGCATTGGGCTTTTATAAAGAGGATAAAATCATAACTGCTGAGGTTGATGAAAAAGAATATATAAAAATTAAGGCAGATAGGACTATTGTAGCAACAGGAGCTGGAGAAAAATTTCTAGCATTTCCAAACAATGATTTGCCTGGAATATATGGAGCTGGAGCTGTTCAAACATTAATGAACCAGCATGGAGTAGTGCCAGGTAATAATGTACTTATGGTAGGTGCAGGAAATATTGGGCTTATTGTAAGTTATCAATTAATGCAAGCTGGAGTAAATGTTAAGGCAATAATAGAGGCTTCACCAAATATAGGAGGATTCTTAGTACATGCAGCAAAAATAAGAAGGTTAGGTATTCCAATATTAACCTCCCACACTATTAAAGCTGCACATGGAAAGGATTCTGTTGAAAGGGCTACTGTAGTTAAGCTTGATGAAAATTGGAAGCCTGTAATGGCAAGTGATGTGGTATTCAATGTGGATGTAATTTGCATTGCAGTAGGGCTTACACCGCTTGCAGAATTGCTTTGGCAGGTTGGATGTGAAATGAAATACATACCAGAGTTTGGTGGACATGTTCCAGTTAGAAATAAAAATTTAGAAACCTCAGTAGAGGGGGTTTTTGTTGCAGGGGATGTTTCAGGAGTTGAGGAGGCAAGTGCTGCTATGGTTGAGGGTAGGCTTGCAGGAGCAGCAGCTGCATTGAGTCTTGGACTTAATATTGATAGAGCAAAGGAATTAGTAAATGATGCAACTGAAGATCTTAGAATATTGAGATCAGGTCCAGTAGGTGAAAAAATAAGAAAGGGCCTTGAACAATTGGCATAGGAGGGATTAAAAAATGCTTAGAAATACTGGTGTTCCAACATTAGAAGATATTAAAGCCATAACCCCAGAAGTGGAGAGGCTAAACAGGGGACCTGTAGCTGTTATTGAATGTTTTCAAAAAATACCCTGTAATCCATGTTATACAAAATGCCCCAGAGGCGCAATTAAAGAAATGGTTGACATTAATGAAAGACCTGAAGTTGATTATGAAATCTGTAACGGTTGTGGAATATGTGCAATAGCATGTCCAGGACTTGCTATATTTATTATTGATTATAATTATTCTGAAAAGAAATCATTAATCAAACTTCCATACGAGTTTCTTCCAATTCCTATTGAGGGACAGTTTGTAAAGGCTTTAGACAGAGAGGGAAATCCTGTAGGAGATGCTAAGGTTGTTAGGGTTCAGTCTGGAAAAAATCAAAACAAAACAACATTAATATGGCTTGAGGTTGATAAAGAATTGGCAATGGACGTTAGAAACTTTAGAATGGAGGGAGCTTATGCCAGGTAGAACAATTATTTGCAGATGCAGCGATATAACTTTAGAAGAAGTTAGGGATTTAATTAGTCAGGGCTATCAGACTGTTGATGAAATAAAGAGAATATCAAGACTTGGCATGGGGCCATGTGGAGGAAAGACTTGTACTCCTCTAATAATGGCTGAAATTGCAAAGGCAAGAGGTATTAAAATTGGTGAGGTTGAAATACCAACCTTTAGACCACCAACAAAAAATATTAAATTAGAATTACTTGCAAAGGCAGGTGAAAATGATAATGAAGAAATCCGCTGAGGTTGTAATTATAGGTGGTGGAATAAGTGGAGTATCCATTGCTTATAATCTTGCAAAAAAAGGTGTAAAGGATATTGTTTTGATTGAAAAAGGCTATCTTGCAAGTGGTTCCACAGGTAGATGCGGTGCTGGTATTAGAAGCCAGTGGGGAACCGAGATGAATTGTATATTATCAAGGGAAAGTATTAATTTTTTTGAAAATATAAATGAAGAATTAGGATATGATAGGGACTGCGAATTTAAGCAGGGAGGATATCTGCTTCTTGCTTCAACAGATAAAGAAGTAAATCAGTTTAAGAAAAATGTTGAACTTCAAAATAGCCTGGATATACCATCAAAACTCATTACAATTGAAGAAGCAAAGGAAATAGTTCCATATCTTAATACAGATGGAATAATCTCTGGAGCATTTTGTAAAAAGGATGGACATGCAAATCCTTTTCAAGTTGTTCAGGCATTTGCAGATGCAGCAAAGAGATTGGGTGTTGAAATAGATACCTTTACCGAGGTTACGGGGATAAAGGTTGATAACGGAAAAATAATAGGAGTTGAGACAAACAAGGGGGATATTTCAACAGGTAAGGTGGTTAATGCAGCAGGTGGATATGCACAGGTTATAGCTGAGATGTGTGGAATCAAGATTCCAAATTATGCTGAGAGACATCAAATACTTGTTACAGAACCTGTTAACCCAATACTTGGGCCTATGGTTATGTCCTTTTCACTTAACTTTTATATACAGCAAACACCCCATGGAAGTATAATAGCAGGCTATGGAGACCTGGATGAACCAAGGAGCTTCAATTCTGATTCCACCTGGGAATTTGCTGAGGTAATGGCTAAGAAAATTACAGGTATCCTTCCATTGTTGAAGGATTTAAGGGTTGTAAGGCAATGGTCAGGACTTTATGAGCTTACTCCAGATCGTCAGCCTATAATGGGAGGACATCCTGATGTTGAGGGCTATTATATGGCAACTGGATTTAGTGGACATGGATTTATGATGGGTCCTGTTACTGGAAGACTAATGGCAGAATACATTCTTGGCGAGGAGACTTTTATCGATATCTCCAAGCTCGATGCTGGAAGGTTCGAAAGAGGAGAGCTTGTCTGGGAACCATCAGTAGTGTAATAGAATATATATGAAAGCAGGGTGGTACATTATACTGCCCTTTCTTTATATTTAATTACAGTGGTGTGGATATGCGTCGTAGTGGTG
>JBEQBT010000073.1:0-13542 GCA_041639705.1 Clostridiaceae bacterium
TAATTATGAAGAAATTGGTCATGGAGTATCAGGAATTCCTGAGAAAACTACTGAAATGCTAGCACTTGATATAGGAACTGTAGGAGAAGGACATACTTCAGATGAGCATGCTGTAACCATAGTTGCCAAGGACAGCCGTACACCTTATGACTTTGGATTTAGAAAGAAGTTAGTTGAGCTTGCAGAGGGTGCAGGTATTGACTACAGAGTTGATGTACATTATAGGTATGGTTCCGATGCAAGTTTATCTGCACTTCAAGGTGTAGATGTTAATTTTGCTTGCATAGGTCTCGGAGTTGATGCTACTCATCATTATGAAAGAACTCATATGGATGGTATTATGAACAACATTAAATTAGTAATTGAGTATGTAACTAAGTAGAGAGTGTATAATATTTTAATATGAAAATAAGGAAGGCTGCCTAGCAAAAATCGTGCTGAGCAGCCTTTGAACTTATATGAACCCTATTACAACAGGTTTAATAAGGCATAACTTACGAATCTGTCACCTATATTCTACTGCTTCATACCCATGAACATACCAATAAGATAGGGTATAAGCCATATAATCCAAACAATTAGGCTGATTTATGGAAGATTTGTTTTGTTTTTTCATCATTTTTAAAAAGTACCCAGCTTGCCCACAGGGCATGGAAAAACATTAATGCTATAGCCAAAACACCAGTGATGCCATGTATGCCTAAATCAGAAGCTGAAACTAAGCTAGTATTGCTTTTAGCGATTCTAGTCATAGCAGAAGTACCTAATGTATCACATACTAATCCGAACCAGAATATAACAACATGCCACTTTTTTAATACTTTAGCTTTACGCTCAGACCAAACACCTATTGTATAAAATACTAGTGCTAAAGTTATTGTTACAATTGCAAATAATAAAATTTTATTCATTTGTGTCCTCCTTATTTATAGCTGTTATTATTAGTATGGTAATGTTTTTTTATATAAATGCTAAATATTTATATAAAAATATTCTAGGGAAAATATATCATATTTATTAGAAAGTAAGCAATAAAAAATATAAACTTCTCTAATACAATATAATTAAATATTTGCCACAATCAAGTTACCTTTACATAAGTCAGAATAAAGTATAAAATAAAAATAATGATTTACATGTAAAATATCAAAAATATTAACAAAAATATTATAAACAGTAAAATGTATGAGATTTCTCCGAGCCTGATTTTCTAAAGTTCTGCCATGAATTTCAGGCCGTTGGGTGTATTTGGAAACAAATATGCCTCCCGTTTGGAAAGGAGAATGTATTGTAGCATTCTCTTTTCATATATAAAAATATGAAAGGAGTTTTTTTATATAATGGCAAGATTATTGAGACCAAAAGCTTAGAAGAGGTATTTGGTAATTCTAAAAATAATCTAGCGAGAATGATTTAAAAAAGGGGTGATAGGTATTTATGGAGCTTTTCAATGTTGTTACAGTTGAGGATGCAAGGAAGATTATTGATGAAAACTTTAAATTTAAGCCCCTTACTGAGAGAGTAAAACTTTCGGATGCTGTGGGGAGAGTTATCTATTCTGATGTGGTATCATTGGTTAATGTGCCTGGCTTTAGGAGATCCACAGTTGATGGCTATGCTGTAAGGTCAAGGGATGTTGCAGGGGCAAGTGAGTCAATTCCTGCAATGCTTGAATATAAGGGTGAGGCTATCATGGGCAGAGTAACTGAGGTTGAGCTATCATTTTCAGGAGAATGTGTATATGTTCCAACAGGTGGAATGCTACCTTTGGGTTCTGACTGTGTTGTGATGATTGAATATACTGATAAACTTGATGAAAACACCATACTTATAAACAAACCAACTGCACCTTGTGAAAATGTTATTAATGAAGATGACGATGTTATGGCAGGAGAAGTACTTATCAAAAAAGGAAGTAAGCTTAGACCCTATGAAATAGGTGTTCTTTCAAGCATAGGACATATTAAGGTTGATGTAGTTAAAAGGGTAAGAGTTGGAATAATCTCTACAGGTGATGAAATTGTGCCCCCTGAAAGGACTCCACTGTTAGGACAGGTTAGAGATATAAACACATATCTTTTAAGTTCGCTAGTTACAGAAAGTGGCTGTGAACCGGTGATTTATGGAGTTTGTGAGGATACATATGAAGACCTTAGAAATAGAGTAGATATGGCTCATAATGAATGTGACATTGTATTGATTTCAGGAGGCAGCTCTGTTGGGAAAAAGGATCAAACCCTGAAGGTGATGAAATCCCTTGGAGAATCAAGTATTTTGGTCCATGGTATGGCTATAAAACCGGGAAAACCAACAGTCATTGGAAAATCAGGGGAGAAGATAATATTTGGACTTCCTGGACATCCACTTGCCTGTGCTGTTGTGTTTAAGGCCGTTGTGAAGCATTATATAAATAGATTAACAGGTGAGCTTAATATGAATTATCCCCTTCCATGCAGCTTTGCACTTAACTACCACAAGGCAAAGGGCAGAGAGGAATATCTTCCTGTGAATATAGAGTTTATAGATGGGAACATGGTTGCTGTACCCATATTTGCCCAATCAGGCATAATAACAGCTTTTTCAAGGGCATGGGGATTTGTTAAAATAGATAGGAATCTTGAAGGACTAAGGGAAGGGGACAGGGTATTAGTTTACAAATTCTAAGGAGGAAACAACATGGCACAGAATATATATCTTTCAAACTATGAACTTGAGGAAGCTATTAAAATTTTCTTTCATAAAATAAGTCCACTAAACCTGAAAAAGGAAACCATACCATCATGGGATGGGTGTGGAAGGGTTACAGCAGTACCTATATTTGCAAAAATATCTTCACCACACTATAATTCCTCGGCAATGGATGGAATTGCAACATTGAGTACCAAAACCCATGGAGCATCAGATAGAAACCATATACTCCTTGAGGAGGGTGTGGACTATGTTGTAGTAGACACTGGGGATCCTATTCCCAGGGAATTTGACAGCGTAATAATGGTTGAGGATTTAATTAGAGTTGATGAAAAAAGAGTTAAGATATATAAAAGCGCAATCTCCTGGCAAAATATAAGGCCAATAGGTGAGGACATTGTTGAAACCCAGCTAATAGTTCCATCAAATCATAGTATACGTCCCGTTGATATAGGCTCAATCATAGCAGGGGGTGTAAATGAAATTGAGGTTTATAAAAAACCTGTTGTTGGAGTAATACCAACTGGTACAGAGATTGTAGAACCGGGAAGCGATCTTAGGGTAGGTGATATAATAGACTTTAATTCAAGGGTATTTTCAGCCCAGGTTCTTGAATGGGGAGGAGTACCTAAAAGGTACGAGATTCAAAGAGATATATATGAGGATATTAGAAACACGGTTTCAAAGGCTTCAGAGGAATGTGACCTGATTTTAATTAATGCAGGCTCCTCTGCAGGTAGAGAGGATTTTACCTCTATGGTTATAGGGGAGCTTGGAGAGGTTTTCCTCCATGGAGTTGCAATAAAGCCAGGAAAGCCAGTAATACTTGGTCAAGTTAATGGGAAGCCCATAGTTGGAATACCTGGATTCCCTGTTTCTGCATATTTTATAATGGAGAATATAGTGAAGAAGTTGATAGAGATTCATCAGGGAATTGAAACAAGGTCGAGAAAAAAGGTAGAGGCTACTTTATCAAGAAGAGTAATGTCCTCACTTAAGTATCTGGAATTTGTAAGAGTTAAGCTTGGATATGTGGGGAATAAGCTGATTGCAACTCCCTTAAGCCGTGGCGCAGGGGCAACAATGTCACTTGTTAATGCTGATGGAGTTCTTGAGATTCCACAGTCCATTGAGGGAATAGAGGCAGGAAGTGAGGTCGTAATAAAGCTTTTGAAGGATGAGGAAGATATAAAAAACACAATTGTGTGCATTGGAAGCCATGATCCTATAATAGATATAGCAGGGGATATGCTGCACGAAAGAAGAAGGAATCTCTTTTTATCCTCTGCCCATGTTGGCAGCATGGGAGGGATTATGGCTCTCAAGGGTGGAGAGACACATATAGCTCCAATACATCTTCTTGATATGGAAAGCGGTGAATATAACATTTCATATATAAAAAAATATCTTCCCGGAAGGAAAATGGCCCTTATAAAGGGTGTAAACAGAATACAAGGACTTATGGTTAAAAAGGGAAATCCTTTGAATATATTAGGATTCGAGGATTTAACTAAGGATGGATTAAGATTTGTTAACAGGCAAAGAGGTTCAGGAACCAGGCTTTTGCTTGACTACTATCTCAAGAAGCTTGGAATAAATTCTGAAGTCATTAAAGGCTATGATAGGGAGGAATTTACTCACCTTGCAGTTGCTGCAGCAATATCCTCAGGGGATGCAGATGCTGGTCTTGGAGTATATTCTGCAGCGACCGCAATGGGGCTAGATTTTATTCCCCAAGGAAATGAAGAATATGATTTTGCAGTACCAGAGGAATATTTAAATACTGAGATGGTTAAGAGTTTTATAGAGACAATAAAGGGCAGCAAATTCATAATGGAGCTTGACAGGCTGGGTGGATATGGATACACAAACATTGGGAATATAATAATAATTTAGGGGGTGATTTTATGCAAGATAGCTTTGGAAGAAATATAGAATATTTAAGAGTTTCCATAACGGACAGGTGCAACTTAAGATGTGTGTACTGCATGCCCGAGGAGGGAATTAAAAAGCTGGATAGAGAAAAAATATTAAGCTTTGAAGAAATTATTAAGATTGTCAAAGCATGTGCATCACTTGGGATAAGAAAGATTAGATATACAGGTGGAGAGCCACTTATAATCAAGGGTATAGAAAACCTCATACATGAAACTTCTATAATACCTGGCATTGAGGATATCGCCATAACTACAAATGGAATTTTGCTCTATGACATGGCCCAGGACCTTAAAAAAGCAGGTCTTAAAAGGGTTAATATAAGCCTTGACACATTGAATGAGGATAAGTATAGGAAAATAACCAGAGGTGGAGATTTAAGAAAGGTTCTTATGGCAATCGAAAAGTGTATTGAAATAGGAATGACTCCTGTAAAATTGAACGTTGTTTTAATTAGAGGATTGAATGATGATGAGGTTATAGATTTAATGAACCTTACAATGAATATGCCTGTGGAGGTAAGATTTATTGAGCTGATGCCAATCGGGGAAGGTGTAAAATACTACGATAAGGGAGAAATGAGCACAGAGGAGATTATTAATTCATATCCATCTCTCATTCCAGTTGAAAACAATTTACACAGCACAGCAAACCTTTATAAACTTAAAAATGCTAAGGGAAACATTGGTTTCATAACTCCACTTAGCTGTAAATTTTGTGACAACTGCAATAGGATAAGATTAACTTCAACTGGAACAATAAAGCCTTGCCTTCATTCAAGGGAAGAGTTAGACATAAGAAGGTATGTAGAAAACGAGGCAATGCTTATTGAAGTGCTGAAAACGGCCATCTCCAGCAAGCCAAAGGAACATTATTTAAACAGTGAAAGCATAAGTAGAAGCGAAAAGGACATGTACCAGATAGGAGGTTAACCTTCAGCTTTAAAGCAGAGTATAAAAAATATAGCTTGAAAGGTGGTGATTTTTTATGGCGAAGGTATTAGCTGTAAACATAAGTGAAAAGAAGGGTGTAATAAAGCATCCAATTGAAAAGGGATATTTCGAGGTGAACCATGGTCTTGTTGGAGATGCCCATGCAGGTAATTGGCATAGACAGGTGAGTCTTCTTGGCCAAGAAAGCATAGATAAAATGACTGCACTTGGAATTGAGGGGCTTTGCACAGGTAAATTTGCTGAAAACATTACAACAGATGGAATGGAACTTTTCACCCTTCTTGTTGGGACAAGACTAAAGATTGGTGAGACAATTATGGAGGTAACACAAATAGGTAAGGAATGTCATGTTGGCTGTCAGATAAGAACACAGGTTGGTGACTGCATAATGCCAAGGGAAGGTATATTCACAAAGGTTATAGAAGCTGGATGGATAAAACCGGGTGATGACATAGAGGTTAAAACTCATTAGCCTTTCACCCAAACAGATAAAAGCAGAAAAGTCATAATAACTTTTCTGCTTTTATCTGTTTTAGAACACCTCAACAATTACTTCCAAAGTACCCCCACATGCCATTCCCTCAGTTTCAGCCACGTCTCCAGTTAAGTCTACATGTTCAATTAAAAAGCCCTTTTCTTGCATAATATCCCTTGCCTTAGTTATTACAGCTGCTTCGCTGCAGCCACCACCAATGCTTCCAATGGTTCTACCATCATAGTATGCCACCATTTTAGCACCTGCTTTTCTAGGAACGGATCCCTTTGAGGATAGTATTGTTAATAGAGCTTTGGGCATGTATGATTCTTCAGATATTTTCTCTGCAACCTCTATATCAAATTCAGGAAAGTTGAATTTTTCACCGGATTTATTAAAGTGTGCTTTATTTTTATAGCTTATTAACTGTGCAACTATGGAAATACCTATTTCTTCAGGTGTAATAGAGTTTATTTCTACGCCTATTGGTGCACAGATTGAATCTAATATCTCCTTTGAGAAGCCCTGGTTTAACAATTCTTCCTTCATACCCTTCACCTTGCGGTTTGAACCTATCATTCCAATATAATTAAGGGTATGATTTAATACCTTACTAAGTACTAGGGCGTCATATCTATGACCTCTTGTAACAATAACTACAAAATCAGATTTCCTTAAATTTATTAAATCAAAGGATTTTTCAAAGCTTTCACAAATAACCAACTCTGCCTCAGGAAAACGTCCAGTGTTTGCAAAAAATGGTCTATCATCTACAATAGTAACCGAAAAACCAACCCTTGCAGCAAATTCTGATAAGGGCTTAGATACATGTCCCCCACCAAATATAATTAAGCGAGGCTTTGGAAGAAAAGGCTCAACTAAAATAGAGTTATTCTCATGAGTAGCAGCCATTTGGGGTTTTCCAGTTTCAAAGGAAAGGCATATCTTCTCATAAACTACATCATCAAGATTATAGGACTTTTTTTTAATTTCCTCCTCTGTCAAAACAAGCTTCTTAGAAATAGAACCACTCCTGCTGCTCTCTAAGTTAAGGTATGTAAGCAGCACACAGCTGTTACCATCATTAACCTTATTAAGCAATGTTTTATATAAGCTCTTAAGCATATTATCCACCCTCTACCTTTAAATATTATTACTGCAATAAAATTCTTCATATAAATATTATACTTTAATTAATATCCAGAGTGAAGTAACAATTAGAGTTATGCACTTTGTATAAAGTACTTGATAAGAAGATTATAGATTGAAGTAAAAATTTATTAAAATAAAAAGAGGGCAGCTCTTTTTTTAAAAAGAGTTACCCCCATTTATTATTCATATATATTAAAAATTATATTCGGCTTTCATAAATTTTTATATTAGATAGATTAACTTCAAAGGTACCTGTATCAGTGTACTTTTTAACAGCCCTACCCTGATAAACCTCGTCTAAAAATCCTAGAGCCATAGTTCCCCAGGAAAAAGCTCTTTGGGCAATAGCACTTGTAATTAAGCCCTTTTTAATTGCAGTTTCAATATCCTTTGTAAAATCAATAGTTATTATTTTTATATCTGGATGGAATTTCTCAACATATTTTGCATATAACAGTCCCCATCCCACATTTGTTGCAAAAATAAGCTTTGTTTTAGGATATTTTTTAAGCATATTATGAATTGTCACTTCTGCTTCCTTATAATTTGGTTCACCCTTAATATTAACCTCGTACACCTTAATTTCAGAATTATGTCTTAGCTCTTCAATAAAGCCCTTTGCCCTGTTTTCTATAGAGATGATATGTGCATCAGACCATAAACCCACAATAACTTCGCCCTGATTGTTCAAAAGATTTTTCGCAACATTTGCAGCAGTGCGTCCAGCAAATAAGCCATTTGTTTCAATTAAAGATTCATACTTTATACCTTCGATTTTGGAATTGATGAATACAATTTTTGTGCCTGAGGCATTAAGTGTTTTCAGTTTTTCAACAACCTTAGGATCGTCAATGGGACTGATAATTAATCCATCGCAGCCTTCTTTGATTATCTGCTCAAGTTTATTTGTCATATCACTTGCCCCAAAATCCCTTGAAGGAGGGGCATAAAAATCCACTTCTACATTAAAAGATTTTGCTGCTTTTTGAGTTTCTCTGCGAGTAGGTTCCCAAAAAGGATCATCCAAATCAAAGATCACAGCTATTTTCTTCTTTGCTACTGAGGTTTTTTGAATTTGTATCTTATTGAATTCATTTTCAATAGTAATTACCTTTTTTGCAAGGTCACTTGCCATCTTATTTAATATCATAGTAGTAGCATTTTGACCAATTGCCAGGGATGCGACCTCCTCTATAGTGGCTGCAGACTCTTGGATAACAGAAGAGATGTTGGTTATTGAATCAACAAGTGCATCTTTTTGAGCTGAAATGTCTTCAACTTCTCTATTAAAGATTTTTTGATCTCTTATAAAAGTTTCAATATACTGATTTATTTTTTCGAAAGCTTCTATAACTGCATCTACTGATTTATCCTGTTTTTTAAAAATTTCCTGTGAATTGTCGATTGTCCTTTTAAGGGTATTAAGCTCTCCAGTGATCGTTCCTATGGTCTCATTAATATTCTTACTTGCCATTCTACTCTCTTCAGAAAGCTTCCGAACCTCGCTTGCTACAACCGCAAAACCCTTTCCAGCCTCTCCTGCTCTTGCTGCTTCTATTGCTGCATTCAAAGCTAAAAGATTTGTTTGTTCAGCTATACCAAAGAGTACATCAGTTACCTCTCCAATTTTTTGAACCCTTTCCAAGAGGTTATAGATCTCACCGGTAATCTCACTTGTTACCTCGTGATTTTTTTCTTGATTAACAAACAAATCATCTACCGCACCTTTTCCATTTTGGTTTATGCTGCCCATTTCATTGGCCAAAGAAATTAATTCCTTTGACGTTGCATCCATTCTGTCTATTTTAGTTGCAAAGGCATCAGTTAACTTTATACACTGTTCAACATCCATTGTTTGCTGTGTTGTACCTACTGAAATAATTTCTGCAGCTTGTTTCACATTATTAGAGGTATCTACCAAATCTTCAACCACACCCCCTAATTGTCCAGACACTCTTTTGATTTCATCAAATTGTTTATAAAAATCTGTAAAATGAGTCCTTAAATTACTATAAATCTTACCAATAATAGTTTCAGGTTCCCTTTGGCTGCCTAAGGAGGGAGCTTCCACTTGTCTAAAATCCCAATTAAGGATTTTTTCAACCTTTATTTTATCATCATCCCTTTTGGCAGGCATCTTTGTGTGTTTAAAGATATTTGTTATTTTTTTCATCTCAATCACTTCCTATAAAATTTTAGGGAAATCTTGTCGATTCAACATATAACTTAGAAATTGTTCAAAGACTGAGAATAAAGAAATGGCTTTACTGCAAAGCATTTATAAGATGGGCTGTAATAATTAATTAGACTAATAAATACACTATATATGCAATAAATATGTACTTCATAATATTGAAGGCTTCATAGTTAAAAAATAAGAATCGTATAGCTTTTTTATTAGTTTTGCAATTAATAATCGACTTCATTATGTAAATTATATATAATTATTCTTCAATTTGTCAATATTTTTATCAGATATTTGAATTAAATAAAGGAATCACAGTCACTTTTGGCAGAGACTTTGTGATAAAATATAAACTGCAGCTTATAGATAAATTTTATAATACTGTTTTAAAGCAATCACAAATGGCTATGATATAGAAGTATTGTAAAAAAAATAATTGCAGGGTGATGAAATGTACGATAAAATTTTTAAACATCTCAAGGAAAAGTATAGTATTAACTTGAATCAGCAGCAGAAAGACGCTGCAGTCCATAGGGATGGACCTTGTCTTGTACTAGCAGTACCGGGAGCAGGTAAAACAACAGTGCTTATTACAAGGCTTGCAATATTAACATCTATTTATGGAACTGACCCCAAAGGTATTCTCTGTCTTACATTCAGCAGGGCATCTGCAAATGATATGAAGGAAAGGTACAGGCAGCTGTTTTCTGGTATTGCCCCAGAAGGAATAAGCTTTGCAACCATTCATAGCTTTGCTCTTTCAGTTATTCGAAATTATGAGAATATGAGGGGTAAAAATTATAAAATAATCGAAGACATGAAGGATAAAATTAACAAAACCTCAATGCTAAAGGGTATATACAGGGAAGTAAACAATGAATATATAAGTGAAGATGCATATGAGGAGCTTGTTAACAAAATAGGATATGTTAAAAATGCAATGCTTGACATAGAAGATTTTAAGGATAATAGTATAAAAAATTTCAATGAAATATATAAAAAATATGATGAGGAAAAAAGGAGACATGACTATATAGATTATGATGATATGTTGACATTGTCATTAGGAATCCTTAAGAAGAATTCAAGGCTTTTAGAGTATTATAGGAACCACTATAAGTACATATTAGTGGACGAGGCACAGGACTCAAGCCTTGTCCAGAACAAAATCATCGATCTTGTAGCTAATCCCAAGAACAACTTATATATGGTAGGGGATGATGATCAGAGTATTTATGGGTTCAGGGCTGCAGATCCAACTCAAATGCTCAATTTTCCATCAACCTATAGTGGCGCAAAACTATATTTTATGGAGCAAAACTTTCGTTCTACTAAAAACATAGTAAGGCTCGCAGACAAGTTTATTAAGGCTAATGACAAGAGATATAATAAAAATTTAAAGTGTGATAGAGAAGCTGGGGGCAGGCTTGAGGTTGTTGAGGTCGAGGATGAAAAAGAACAGCTTGAATTAATAATTAAAAGGCTTGATAAGCTTAAGAGCAAGAAGGAAGCTGCAATACTCTATAGAAATAACCTATCAGCAGTTCCACTTGTAGATGCATTTGACAGAAGGGGTATTATGTTTTATATGAAGGACAGCAAGGGAGGACTTTTAAAGTATAGAGTAACCCAGGATATTTTATCTATTTTAAGTGTTGCTCTTAACAAGTTCGACAGGGATTCCTTTGAGAGAATATACTTTAAGGTTAATTCATACCTTTCAAAGGAAGTAATCTCTTATGTCAAATCCCTTGGAGAGCACGTATCTATTTTTGATGGAGTAAGGAAGTGTCCTCAACTTTCAAAATGGCAAAAGGACAAGTTTAGAGAATTTGAAGGAAGATTCAGAGAACTTTCATACAAGAAACCTAGTAGTGCTATTAACTATATATTATACCAGCTTGGGTATAAGGATTATCTTAAAAGGAGCACTAGTGATGAGGGAGAACCAATTCAGTCCTATGAGATAATTCTTGCTACACTACAGTCTATTGCTGATAATACTTCCTCAATAGCACAGTTCTTAATTAGAATACAGGACATTGAAACCCTTATGGAAGAGTCCAAATATAACAAGGACAAAGACGCAGTAATCCTGACCACAATTCACTCTGCAAAGGGTCTTGAATTTGATACATGCTTTATAGTTGATGCAATAAATGGACTATTCCCTTATTGTGAAAGTCAAAAGGAAGGGAATGTTTTACCGGAAAATGATGATTATGAGGAGGAGAGAAGACTCTTTTATGTTGGAATAACCAGAGCTAAAAATAATCTGTATATATTTGATATAAAAAGCTGGAATGGACAGTTTACTCAGACTTCTGATTTTATAAAGGCTATAAGAAAAATTATGGAGGCTAATGGTGGAGTTGGAAGAATAATTTTAAAAGATTTCTCCTCCTCGATGACAATGCCAAGTAATTTAAACATCAATATCTATCCTGGAAATGATGTATACCACACAAGCTTTGGATATGGCAAAGTAATGTCAATAGAAAAGGATACTATTGTTGTGGACTTTAAAAATAGTGGTATAAAAAAGATGGTTCTAAGTCTTTGTATAAATGAAAAGAAACTAAGGATATGTGGGTAGGTAAAATTTACCTCATTAACTATCTTTACGTCTAGTGTAAGAAGATAACAACAACTTCTAAATCAAATTCTTGTGATGTTTTGTATATAGCTTCATTTCCAACATTGGTTGTATCATTAATATAAATTGTTACCAGAGGATAAATTTTTGACAGGTGATATGACAAAAGGGAATACATCGAAGATTTTAATAACCTTTGCACAAAGAAATACTTTAAGGAAAGCATATTTTTAAATTAGATAGTCTAAAGAAAACCACAAGCTTGCAAGGGAGCTTGTGGCTTATTAATTTATAAATTAGTGAAAATGTTCAACTGAGATACAACATTTGAATTAAATTAAAAGAATATTTTTAATGAATCAACTATAAACTTATTTACTATAAAAAATATATGATGTAGAATGAATATAAGAATAAAACTGTTTGATTAGACAATCAAATGAACAGATCGAATTAAAAATCTTAAAAGTAATTTATTTATGACAATAGATTATTCGCATACAAAAATTCTAATTAGTTCTCAACCCATGATATAGATAGCAATTTCTTATATATTATAATATAAGAAATAACATAGGAAGAAGAGATATGGTGTATACTTTTTTAAAAATAGCTTTAATCTCTAAGTACTTTAGTTCCTCTGCTGCAAATGATAATGTAGGTCTTGAAGTTAAGAAAGGAGAGATTCATTCATTACTTAGAGAAAATGGAGCAGGAAAGACAATCTTAATTAATGTTCTTTATAACTTGTACAAGCCTCATAAGGGAAAAATTTTTATTGTAAAGGACATAAGCTCAAATGCATTATTATAAAAAATGTCGAAGGACAATAAACTAAGGGGGTTGTAAAAATGAAAAGACTATTAAGCCTAATTCTGGCAATGTTCATGGTTCTCGGTCTATTAACCGGCTGCGGGAAGAAGGACAATGCAACAGACACACCAAAGGATACTCCAGCAGAAACAACTTCAAAAGCACCTTCAATTAAAGTCGGTGTAATTTATATCGGTGATGAAAATGAAGGCTACACAGGAGCTCATATGGCAGGAATCAAAGAAATGATGAAGAATCTTGGTTTGTCAAAGGATCAGGTAATTGAGAAGACAAATATTAAAGAAGATGAATCCGCCTACGATGCAGCAGTAGACCTTGCTGAACAGGGTGTCAACATCATATTCGCAAATAGCTTCGGTCATGAAGACTACATGATTCAGGCTGCAAAAGAATACCCAAATATTCAGTTTGCCCATGCATCAGGTTTTAAGGCAAAATCCTCAGGTTTGCCAAACATGCACAATTACTTTAATGCTGTCTACGAATCCCGTTATGTAGCGGGTGTTGTTGCCGGATTGAAGATTAATGAAATGATCGCAAGCGGCAAGATTACAAAGGACAAGGCTAAAATAGGTTATGTTGGTGCATATCCCTATGCGGAGGTTGTTTCCGGTTACACATCCTTCTATCTTGGAGCAAAGAGCGTTAGCCCCACAGTAACAATGGATGTTCAGTATACCAACAGCTGGGCGGATATGGCTGGCGAGAAGGAAGTTGCCACACA
>JBEQBT010000074.1:0-13470 GCA_041639705.1 Clostridiaceae bacterium
TCTTGTAATAGGTTTATCCCCCGGTAAAACAGCCTTGGGAACTTTATGACGAGTTATTTCAAATTCACCCTTAATAGTTCTTTCTATTATTTCTTTTAAAACCTTATATTTGATTAATTGAACCTGGCTTTCAAATTTTCGCATTATATCATCTCTTTTCCATTAGTATTATTTGAAATTTAGTTGTGTCATATATTAAGTTTATATAAATAAAATTACACTTACTATTATATTTTATATGAATTCTATATATTTTCAATGTAAAAATAAGGTGCCAGGCTCATGATAAGTGACAAATTGTAAATTTGTCACTTATCATGAGCCTGCCACCCTTGGGGTTACCTTATGAAGGTACTTCCCACTGCGGTCGTCCAGGCTGTTATTGGTCCCGGATATAATCCCATTATCAGAATCATTATAACTGATACAATCATTACAATTTTAAGTGAGGCTGGAATTTTGATTTTAGTACTGTCCTCAGCTTCACCCATTACCATTGTTCTAATAACCATTATATAGTAGTATATTGAAACCACGCTCATTCCCATTGCTAAAAATGCCAACCAGAGATATCCCTGCTTAATTACCTCAGCAAATAAATAAAATTTACCTATAAAGCCTGCAGCAGGTGGAATTCCAGCAAGTGATAACAGACTTATTAAAAGCACTGCTGCAAGGAATGGAGAACGCTTCCACATTCCTCTGAAATCCTTTATATCATCCTTTCCAGTCACATTTGAAAATGCTGTTATTGATGCAAATGCCCCAATTGTAGCAAATAAATATAAAAGTATATAATAAAGCATTGCACTAATACCGGCTGTAGTGTAGGAAACTATACCTAAAAGTATATATCCACCATGGGCAATACCTGAATATGCAAGCATTCTTTTTAAGTTAGTTTGAGGAATTGCTATAACATTTCCTATTACCAGGGATAATATAGAAAGTGCAATTACAAGTACCACCACCGTATTTTGGCTTGAACCCATAACCTGCATAAGCAGCTTTATTAAAACTGCAAAGCCTGCGAAATTTGAGCCTGCTCCTAAAAATGCTGTTACAGGTGTTGGAGCTCCTTCATATATGTCCGGTGACCACATGTGGAAGGGTGCTGCAGATATCTTAAATCCAAAGCCTGCAATAATCAATACAATTGCTAATATAACCATGGATTGATTATCTCCTGTTTGCAAATAGCTGATAATCTCAGGAAAATTCACTGAACCACTTAGTCCATATAATAGACTCATTCCATACAATAATACTGCCGTTGACATTGCACTTAATAATATATACTTCATACCTGCCTCAGCTGATTTAATGCTTTTCTTATCATAAGCAGTAAGTATTATGAAGGAAATGGTCATTAACTCAAGTCCAATATACAGTGTTATTAAATCATTAGCAGATGCCAATACCATCATTCCAAGTGCTGCAAAAACAATTATTGGGAAAAATTCGCTCCTGCTGTCAGTAAGTTTTTTTACAAAGCTTATGGACATTACTGTTACCATAATAGCAGACACTATAAAAATCTGCTTAAAATATGTTGATATACTGTTACTTACGTACAAACCCTTCAAAAAGCTTATACCTTCACCAGTATTGTAAACAAATGTGAAAACCAGTATACACAGCAGTGCAAATGCTGAAAAATATCCTATTAAAACCTTTTTAGTCCGGGGCAGTGCAATACTCATAACTAAAAGCAGAACACCAAGTGCAGCAATCAATATTTCAACTAAAACCGAATTAAAATTCATTAGAAAAGCCCCCCTATACTTAAGGATATAAACTTCTGAGCTATAGGAACTATTCCACTGCTAAGCATCCTCATAATTAGATTTGGGAAAACTCCAAATGTTAATAGTACCCCACTAAGCAATACTATTGGAACCATTTCAACACCCCTCGCATCCTTCAGGTTGTCCCATTTAGTGTTACGAGGACCAAAGAATATCTGCTGCATTACCTTTAATACATATATGGCAGTTACTACTATAGCGAATATTGAAACCACAGCTAGTACTGGATATACCTGTATTGACCCAACAAATACTGAGAATTCAGCAATAAAGTTGAACAGTCCAGGTAGTCCAAGTGATGCCAAGCTTGCAATCATAAATCCTACAGCAATTCTTGGCATTTGGTGGGCAAGTCCCCCAAAGTCTGAAATCATTCTTGTATGAGTTTTTTCATACATCAGACCAACAAGTGCAAAGAACAATGCAGCCATTATACCATGAGCAAACATTTGGGCTGCTGCACCACTAATTGATGCTGCATTTAAGGATGCAATACCTATTAAAACATAGCCCATATGGCTTACAGAGGAATTGGCAACAACATATTTAATGTCTTTTTGAGCCATTGCAACAAAGGCAACATAAACTGCATTAACAGTTGCTAGAAGTGCAATCAGTGGTCCCCAGTATGCTGCACCCTCTGGGAAGAAGTTTATTCCCACACGAATTAGTGCATATCCACCTAATTTCATAATTACACCTGCAAGCAACATACTTATAGCTGTTGGAGCTGCTGAGTGACCATCTGGTGTCCATCTGTGAAATGGAAACATAGGAACCAGCACTCCAAAGCCTATCATCAAAATCAAAAATGCAAATCTTTGAAAATTCACATCATAATTTACTAGAGCAAGCTTTGCAATTTCAAGAGTATGCACTCCTGCTGCATTTCCAGCGTAGACATATATTGCAATGATTCCGATGAATGCAACAGCACTTCCTCCAAATAAATAGAGAGTATATTTTATTGCAGCATATTCCTTGTTCTTGCTGCCCCAAACATTCATAAGTATAAACTTTGGAATAACCGCCAGTTCCATAAAAAGTAACAATAAAAGCAGGTCTCCTGACATAAATACTCCAAATACTCCACCTACAAGTACAAGCATATAGAAGAAAAATTCCTTAGGTCTTGTTTCAAGCTTCCAGGAAACAAATACTCCACTGAATAGTATTATCGAGGTCAATAGAACCAACGGCATGCTTAAACCGTCTACTCCGAGACTAAAGTCTATTCCAAAGTCCTTAATCCATACATACTGTTCAATAAACTGCATTCCACCAGCCTTGCTGTCATAATTTAAATATGCAACAAATGCAAGTAATAATGCTATTCCTGCAGCAATAGCTGCTATGACTCTAACTGCTTTATAATTTTTTTCAGGCACAAATAGTATTGCAATTGCCCCAATGATTGGAGCTAATAATATTAGAAAAAGTATATGAAATCCCATTATTTTAGTACACCTCCCAATAAAGGAGTG
This sequence comes from Clostridiaceae bacterium, assembly GCA_041639705.1. Lineage (GTDB taxonomy): Bacteria > Bacillota > Clostridia > Clostridiales > Caloramatoraceae > JARDZI01. The sequence continues at coordinate 3,293 of JBEQBT010000074.1, forward strand.
GACATAACTATAACAATTACAACCACTGCTGTGAATATTACCAGTGCATAGCTTTGCAGATGTCCTGTTTGAGCCACACGTGCCTTTTTCCCAGTAAATCCAATAAGCCTTGCAAATCCATCAAATATACCATCAATAATTTTATGGTCTACCCAATCAAAAGCTCTTCCTAGTGTAAGCATTATGCCCTCATATGCCCAATTGTATAAATTATCAATATAGTATTTATTGTATAAAAGCTTATATAATCCATTCCATCTTTTAACCAAAGCCACCGTATCAACAACCTTTTTAGAATAAAGCAGCCATGCAGTAAATATTCCTGCAAGAGCAACTACTGTTGATAACCCTGCAACTGCTAAATTTACCCCTGGAACCTCAGGTTCCCCATAATATATGAATGTACCAAAGCTCCCTCCGAATGTATTGTAAAACCATGGTGAATTTATAAAACCACTGAACACTGAAAGGATTGCTAAAAGTATTAAGGGTAATGTCATAACCCAGTTTGATTCATGGGCATGATAGTTTGAACGCTTTTTTCCAAAGAAAGCAGTAAAAATCAATCTGAACATATAAAATGCAGTCATAAAAGCAACAATTATCCCAATAATATATAATCCTGTATGACCACTTGTTAATGCAGCACTTAGTATTTCATCCTTGCTCCAAAAGCCAGATAGCGGGAATATTCCAGCTAGGGCTAATGCGGCTGTAACAAATGTCCAAGTTGTAATTGGCATTTTTGATTTTAGGTCCCCCATTTTAAATATGTTCTGTTCTTCAATTGCGTGGATAACGCTTCCTGCACCCAAAAAGAGCAGTGCTTTAAAGAATGCGTTAGTTGTCAAATGAAACATTCCTGCTGTTAGGCTTCCAAGCCCCATTGCCATAACCATGTATCCTAACTGACTTATGGTAGAAAAAGCAAGAATCTTTTTTATATCATCCTGAACAAGTGCTATTGAAGCTGCAAATATTGCAGTGAAGCCTCCAATATAGGCCATCACCGTTAGAACTGATGATACGCTTTCGAATAAAATAAATCCTCTTGCAATCAAATAAATACCAGCTACAACCATTGTCGCCGCATGAATAAGAGCACTTACAGGTGTTGGCCCCTCCATTGCGTCTGGAAGCCAAACGTGAAGTGGAAATTGAGCTGATTTACCAACTGGTCCTATGAATATAAGAGCAGCTATAATAGCTAAAAAGCCTGCTCCCTTTGATCCAGCAATTAAACTGGAAAGCTCACCAAAATTAAAGGTTCCAAAATTTACAAATAACAAAATAATACCTGTCATAAATCCAAAGTCTGCCCATCTATTAGTAACAAAGGCCTTTCTACTTGCATTAGCAGCAGAAGGTTTATGGAACCAAAATCCTATTAAAAGATATGAACAAAGTCCTACCAATTCCCAAAAAGCAAAGGTCTGGAAGTAGTTATTGGATAGTACCAGCCCTAGCATGGAAAAGGTAAATAGAGAGATATATGCAAAGTATCTTGAAAATCCGTCATCCCCCTTCATATACCCAAAGGAATACAATATTACAAGGGTTGCTACGAAGGTAACTATCACAAGCATCAAGGATGATAGCGGATCTATTAAAACACCCATCTGTATTTGCAAACCCTTAAAGGATCCGAGTGATGGAATGTCAAGCCAGTTTATGGCAATCTCCTGTGGTTTAGCTCCTGAAAGCATTTCAATAAATATTTTAATTGAAAGAAAAGCAGAACCCAAAGCTGCAGCTAACGCCAAAACTCCACTGAGCAATTTAGCCTTCTTAGTCAAAAACACAATTGCAATGAAAGCTAAAAGTGGTAACAATATAATAAACAATGCATTTTCAGCCATTAATATTCACCTGCCTTATTGTAATCTACCATTTTAATAAATCTACATCGTCTATGGTAGTGGATTTTCTGTGGCGGTATAGGGATATAATTATTGCAAGACCTACGGCCACTTCACAGGCAGCAACAGCAATTACAAATATTGCAAATGTGTTTCCTGCCAGCACATCGGAGTTTAAAAAGTGATTAAACGCCACAAGGTTTATATTTACTGAATTAAGCATAAGCTCAATGCCCATGAAAACCGAAATGGCATTCTTTTTTGAAACCGCACCATACAATCCTATGCAAAATAGAATTGCTGCTAATAATAGATAATGTTGTAAAGTAATCATCTTGGTTTCTTCACTCCCTTCCCAATTACAATTGCTCCTATTGTTGAAACAAGAAGCAATACACCTACTACCTGAAATGCAATTGAGTAATCATTAAGTAGAAGTGATGATATTCCCATTATTGTGGATTCTATAGGAGCGGCACTTACTACTGCAAATTTTGCAGTAAATATGTTCACTGCAAAAACCATAAAAAGTGCAGCTGCCACAATTACCCCATAAATTTTATATCTATTGAACTGAGTGCTCTTTTCCATATATACTCTTTTAGTAAGCATAATTCCGAAAACAAGCAGTATGGTTATAGCACCTACATATACCATTATTTGAACTGCTGCTAAATAATCTGCATTTAGCAGCATATATATAACAGCAATGCATATAAAGGTTGCTGCCATAAAAAGTGCACTGTGTACAAGATTAGTTGTTAAAACCATTTCAAGTGCAGTAAATATAATCAAAGCAGCAACTACATAAAATATTATGGATGTAACCATTAGCTGCACCTCCCTAGGTCCTTAGAAATATCAACTGGTTTATTACTTGCAGCTGCGGCTTCATCAATTTTTTCTTCCTCGGCACTCTTCACCCAGCGGCGAACAGTATCCTCCTTGTTGTAACATACTGTATTAAAATCGGGTTTAAAATAAACTGCACCTGTTGGACATGCCTTTGTACAGAATCCACAATACAAGCAATATCCAGTGCTCATATTATATTGCTCTAAAACCTTCTTGCCATTTTCATTCTTTGTAGTATCAACCCTTATTACTCCATTTGGACATGCATTTGCACACAAATTACATGCAATACATTTATCAAAATCAAATCCAAAGGAACCGTGAGAACGTGGAGGTAAATTAGGCTTTACTTCCGGATACTGCACTGTAACCTTCTTCATAAAGAATCTTTTCATTGTTATACCCATTCCTCTAACTATACCTAAACCATACATATTAGCACCTCCCTGCTATTTAACAATATGGAACAGCTTTATTGCAATTCCAGTAACAAATAAATTCACAATTGATATTGGAATAAGAACCTTCCAATTAAACTGCATCATCTTATCAATTCTTGCTCTTGGTAGAGTCCATCTGAGCCATTCAATCAATAATATCAGCAGATAGGTTTTGATAAAAAACCAAAGCCATGATGGAAGAAATGGTCCCTGCCATCCTCCAAAAAACAAAGTTGCACCAAATCCGGCCATAACAAATATATTAGCATATTCGGACAAAAAGAATAGAGCAAAACGCATTCCTGAGTATTCTGTATGACAACCTGCTACTAATTCCTGCTCAGCCTCCATAAGGTCAAAGGGAGCCTTATTAAGCTCAGCCATGGCTGAAATAAGAAATATAATAAATGCAACAGGCTGCAGAAATATATTCCAAACCTTACCCTGGGATGCTACAATACTATTTAAATCTAATGTACCTGTAAGCATAACAATTCCAAGCATCGAGAAACCAAGAGGAATTTCATAGCTTACAATCAACGCAATAGTCCTCATTCCACCAATAAGTGAATACTTGTTGTTTGAGCTCCAGCCTGCCATTAGAATAGTCACAGCGGATATAGACGATATGGCAGTAAAAAATAATATGCCTACGTTCAAATTAACGGGTATCATTCCCCTTCCATAGGGAAGAAGAGAAAATAATAAAATTGTTACGGTAAATGTAAGAATCGGTGCCAGCTTATAAACTAACTTGTCTACTGCATGAGGAGTTATAGACTCCTTGCCAATCAGCTTTACCGCATCATTTACAGCCTGCAGCAGCCCAAGGGGACCGATTCTGTTTGGACCCAGTCTTTCCTGAAAAAATCCGGAAACACGACGGTCTATCCATAAAAGTAGTATTACATTTAAAATAATAATTGCAGCTACTGCAATAAAATACACCACTGACATTAATAAATTTGTAAAAAAGTCACCAAACCCAATCCAATGCAGAATATTTCTTATTAATGCTGCTCCATTTATAAAAATATTATTAATCATATCCATACAGATTTCTCCTTCTCAAAGGGTAATTTTAGATTAAGAAAACAAACTCCAACTATAATTTATACAGTGTAAAAAAAGCGTGAAGATTGCTTATTTTTCCACTATATAAATTAAGTTTGCGTAATGTTTATCTATCGGTCAATCTCACCTAAGCAAATGTCAAAGGTAGCAAGTGTTGCAATAAAATCCTGAATAGTCATTCCTACTGCAATTTCCGGGAAAATCCCTATATTCACAAATGATGGTGAATGTACATGCAGCCTGTAGGGCTTTATGCTTCCATCGCTTACTATATAGTAGCCTAGTATTCCCTTTGCGCTTTCAATCTGGTTATAAACTTCTCCAACTGGAGGTTTAAGTAACTTTGGAACCTTTGCTGTTATTGGACCCTCAGGCAGTGAGGCAATTGCCTGCTCAATTATCCTGACACTTTGTCTGATCTCCAGTATACGAATGTAGAATCTGTCAAAGCAGTCACTATTTTTTAAAACAGGTACATCAAATTCAAACCTGTCATAAACGCTGTATGGTGCTATTTTCCTGAGATCATATGGAATTCCTGCTGCTCTTATATTTGGTCCTGTTATACCAAATTCAATAGCTTTCTTTGGAGTTATTATTCCTACTCCCTTGGTTCTCCCATGGAATATTTCATTTCCAGAAACCATTCCATCCATATCATTCACTCTCTCATTTAGCCCTTGGATTACCTTCTTCGCTGCAGGTATGAAGTCATCGGTCAGGTCATCCATTACCCCGCCTATTGTATAGTAAGCAGGCATCATTCTTGAACCTGTTATCATTTCAATTAAATCCAGTATGCCCTCTCTTGCAGTAAATCCGTACATCCATGCTGTAGTAGCACCTAGATCTATACATGCACTTGATATGGAAATAAGGTGGCTTGCTATTCTCTGGAGCTCTCCTATAATAACACGAAGATACTCTGCTCTCTCTGGCACCTCTATCCCCATTAGTTTTTCAACAGTAACCACATACCCCCAATTGTTTAAGGCCCCTGCCAGATAATCGATTCTTGGTGTTAATGCAGCAAATTGTGGATATGTGCGGCTTTCAGCAAGCTTCTCTATTCCTCTATGAAGATATCCAATATTATTCTCACACTTTACAATTTCTTCCCCATTAAGAGTTAGAACTGCTCTAAATACTCCATGGGTACTTGGATGCTGTGGTCCTAAATTTAAGTTATATTCCTGTGTCACAAAATCTTCTTCTTCCATTAATGCCATATTGAACTCCTCCTCCTCTCTTACATTACTAATAATATTCAATTCTGTCATTGCTAAAAAGCCATTTGTTATCCTAAGGTTGGTACGATTTAATAATCTTAGCACTCAGATTCAACCCTATTCTCAAAATGACAGTATAAGACCTTATATAGCAATAACAGGTACAAGCAAACAATGTTATTATTGAAATATATATTAAAACACTTTACCTAAAATCTGTTGACTACATCTAGCTTAAAGCTTTTTTGGAGTGGATGACCTTCAAAATCCTCAGGGGTCAGAATCCTGTTAAGATTTTCATTACCTTCAAATACTATACCCATCAAATCATATATCTCCCTTTCCATTGCTTCAGCATATCTCCAAAGGGAAACAATGGAGGGAATTGAATTGGTATCTTTCCCAAGCTTTACCTTTATGGCAAGGAGTTTGATCTCATCATTCATAAGATGATATACAACCTCAAACCTATCCTCATAATCAGCTGATGTAACATCCATAAGTCTTATATAATTGAACTTTTCCTTCAATGTTTTTAAAACCCATACAATATTTTCCTTATTTGAGTAAATTACTTCTCCGTTTTCAGAAATCTCCGCAGTACCTTTATTGTCTAAATTCAACTTCTCAACTAATTTAGCTGTATCAATCATTATTTTTCACCCGCGCTATCTCTGGTTTTCTTAATTTAGCTCTAAGCTTTAAAAAACCGTCTATTAATGCTTCAGGCCTTGGAGGGCATCCTGGGATTATTACATCTACTGGAATAATCTTATCTACTCCTCTAAGCACAGAATATGAGTCTGCAAAAGGTCCGCCTGTTATTGAGCAGCTGCCCATGGCAATAACATATCTAGGTTCTGACATCTGTTCATATAGCCTTTTTATCACAGGTGCCATTTTATTTGTTACTGTCCCTGCAACAATCATTACATCAGAATGACGGGGTGATGGACGGAATACCTCATATCCAAAACGTGATATATCATACCTAGCTCCCCCTGATGCCATCATCTCGATTGCACAGCATGCAGGACCAAACGAAAGAGGCCATAGTGAATTCGAACGGCAAAAGTCTATGGCTTTTTCTAAAGTAGTGAATACCACATGGTTTGTCATAGAATCTTTCAAGCTATTATTCTCTATCTCATTGAATTCCATTTCCTTTTTAAATGTTTCTTCATTAAATATAGTTTCTACCTTCTGTTCCTTATCCTTATCATTTACTTCCATTCTAATGCTCCTTTCTTCCATGCATACCATAGTCCCAGGGAAAGCATTCCAACAAATATAACCATTTCTACAAATGCATAAATCCCTAATGCATTAAATGCCACTGCCCATGGATAAAGAAATACTGTCTCAACATCAAATATTACAAATATTAGTGCATATAAAAAATAACTAATCCTAAATTGCACCCATGTTGGACCATCTGTATCCAGTCCACACTCATAGGTTCCCTCCTTTTCAGTACCTGGTCTTTTAGGTCTTACAAACCAATTGGTGATTATTATAATAAATCCAAGGGCAATTCCACCTAGTAGAAATATACCTAATGTTCCAAAATTCTGATTCATATCCCTTTCTCCTTTTCATTTAAAATAGTAATAAGGCAAATTACCCCCTTGAATATCTATTAAAAGCAACCGTAAAAAATTTTGTATTTCTTATAATAGAAAACTTTTTATGGGAATCATTTACCTCTATTTTTATGAAGCTCTAACAAGTTTTAAATTAATTGTTAAATATTTAGTTAGAAAAATCAAACTCTCTTAACTATAAATTTACGTCTTTATTATACTAATTTCAACAATAATCTTTTTATTAACAAACGCTAAATGGAAGAACCTAACTAAGCTATTTTGCTCCAAACGCTACTTATATAAGGAATTTGCAAAGATCTTATAACAGAATTACCTTGTAATATCGTATCACAACTGGAAGGGTATTTTTGTGTATTATACATCGAATTCTGTTATACAACATATCAATTGTTTGAAATAAACATCCTCATAATTTTATAAAAAAACCTCATTGTTAACATATTGTTAACATATTCAATAAAAAGTTGTGTATTTTTTTAACAATCAATTTTCCTTGTTGTAAATGCTTTTTTAAAATTCTATAGCTAAAATTATAATCCATAAAATAAAAAGCACCTTCAATTAATATTCAATAACATGTATAATATAAAAGTAAATGTATTAAAATTCAAGGTCAATAGCTAGCAAATATATTCAAAAAGAGGTGCATTTATGTTAATAATAAAAAATGAAAATGATAATCCATTTTTCAATCATGCTGCTGAGGAATATATGCTTAGAAACTTTGATGAGGAATGCTTTATGCTGTGGATTAATAGACCAAGCATATTACTTGGTAGAAATCAAAATGCTTTGGCAGAAATTAATTTAGAATATGCCAAAGCCAATGATATTACGATTGTAAGAAGGCCATCTGGAGGGGGAGCTGTATTTAATGATTATGGTAATATGAATTATACTTTCATATCACAACTAGATGAAAATGGCTTTGCAGATTTCAAGAAGTTTGCATACCCTATAATTGAAGGATTAAGAAATCTTTCTATAAATGCTGAGTTTTCTGGTAGAAATGATATAACTATTGATGGTAAAAAAATTTCTGGTACTGCTCAGTACAAACTTAAAAATCGTGTTATTCACCATGGTACCATGCTTTATTCAGCTTCTATAAGCAGTCTATCCAAAGCCTTAAATGTTAGACCTATTAAACTTGAGAGTAAAGGAGTGGCATCAGTAACAAGCAGAGTAACCAATATAAACCAATATTTAAGTTCACCTATGACTTTAAAGGAGTTTAAGGAATATCTGACTAATTTTGTGATTAACATATTTAAGGATAGTAAATTTTATGAATTTACAAAAAAGGATTTAGAAGGTATTGAAAAAATAGTGAGAGAAAAATATGAAACCTGGGATTGGAACTTTGGTAAGTCTCCACAGTTTTCTCTCCATAATGAGAGGAAATATACTGGAGGAATCTTGGAAACCAGTCTAAATGTAGATAGAGGCATTATAAGAGAAATTAAATTCTATGGAGACTTCTTTGGAAAGATAGATGTTTCAGAACTTGAATGTGCTCTTGTTGGAGTAAATTATGAGGAAAATGCATTATATGCCGCTTTGGAAGGCCATGATATTAATAATTATATGAACAATATAACTAAGAATAACTTAATACAGTGTATACTTGGAAATTAGAAATGAAGGAGTGTAAATAATATGTATATGAAAAAACCTGATTGGTTAAAAGTAAAATTGAAACTTGGAAATACAAATAATTTTGTTGAGAATACGATTGAAGAGTTGGAGCTAAATACAGTTTGTAAGGAAGCCAACTGTCCAAACAGGATGGAGTGTTTTCATAACAAGACTGCAACCTTTATGATATTAGGAAGTGTTTGTACAAGAAACTGCAGATTCTGTAATGTTACACATGGTCTTCCCGAAAATGTAGATGAAAATGAACCACTAAATGTTGCTCAAGCTGTTAAAAAGCTGGGACTTAAGCATGTTGTCGTAACTTCCGTTACTAGAGATGATCTTGAAGATGGTGGAGCTAAACAGTTTGTTAAGGTAATTGAAGAAATTAATAAATTAACACCTGAAGTCACAATCGAGGTTTTAATCCCTGATCTTAAAGGAAATAAACAAGCTTTACTAAAAATAGTTAATGCTAAGCCAAAGGTAATAAATCATAATGTGGAAACCGTTCCTAATCTTTATTCTGATGTAAGACCTGGTGCAGTATATAGCCGTTCACTTGAATTATTAAAAAGAGTAAAGGAAGAGGACAGCAGCATAATTACTAAATCGGGAATAATGCTTGGTCTTGGTGAAAAGGAAGAGGAAGTAATAGCTTTAATGAAGGATTTAAGAGGAGTAGACTGTGATATTTTAACTATTGGACAGTATTTATCACCTTCAAAGAAGCATCATCCAGTAATAGAATACATACATCCTGATATATTCAAAAAATATGAGGAAATAGGCTTATTCCTAGGCTTCAAACATGTGCCTTCCTCTCCATTAACAAGAAGTTCCTATCATGCAGGAGAAATAATTTAGTTACTGCTTAGGAAATAAAAAGAAGCTCTTGATCATATGAATGTTTATTTAGTTGGAATTCCTATTCCATGACCATTTACTACAGTTCTCTAAGTAAAAAAGTGCAACAACAGCTTGATAAGAGAATACCTCTTCTCTTATCAAGCTGTTGTTGCACTTAAGTATCATTTATATTTTAACAGGTGGCTGTCACTCTTATTATAAAAGCTTCTCATATTTTTTAACTGTAGCTTTTCCCAGCCAATCATCTAAAAATGATTGCCACTTTTCATCCTTTTTTTGTGTGTTTATAGCTTGTTTTAACTCTTCCTTCTTCTCATCTAATGTATACACCTTTTCATTAATTACTTCATAGGCTTTTATTATATGGTAACCATATACTGTGGACACCAGCCCTGATGTTTGTCCCGTTTTAAGCTTAAGTGCTGCCTCCTCAAACTCTGGAACAAATTGTCCATCCTTCTTTACTGTATAACCTTCATCATTACCAACCATTCCAGGGTCCTCACCATATTCTGCAATAAGTTTATCAAAGTCCTCTCCATTTTTTACCTTAGTTAGAACCTCCTGAGCCTTTGGATATATAACTTTTTGCTTAGATCGGAAGAG
>JBEQBT010000075.1:0-13140 GCA_041639705.1 Clostridiaceae bacterium
CTCTTCCGATCTATCCACCCATTAGATATTCTTTAAATTCCATTTCTACCCAGTATTTTTCACATACTGCCTTAAGCACCTTAAGCCCCTGCTTCATCGTCTCAGGACCAATTCCATCTCCAGGCAGAACGGCTATTTTCTTCATAATGTCACCCTTTTCTTCGTATATTCTATAAGTCCACCTGCATTTATTATTTCTTGCATAAAAGCTGGAAATGGAATTATGCTATAGGATTTTCCTTTTGTGGTATTCTTCAAATTACCCTTTTCCGGATCTACTGAAAATTCATCACCATCAGCTGCTTCATATACAGCTTCTGGACATTCTATAATAGTAAGCCCTATATTTATTGCATTTCTGTAGAATATCCTGGCAAAGGTTTCGGCAATAACAAGCTTTATTCCTGATTTCTTAATTACAAGTGGAGCATGCTCCCTTGAGGAGCCACAGCCAAAGTTTTTTCCTGCAACTATTATGGATGAGCCGCCCTTAAGCTTAGTAAAATAATCATGATCAAGGTCCTCCATACAGTGGAGTGTAAGCTCCTTAACGTCGCTTATATTTAAATACCTTGCAGGTATTATTACATCAGTATCAATATTATCTCCATATTTTATTGCTTTTCCATCAATCATTTTAATACCTCCTCAGGTGAAGATATTTTCCCTGTTATTGCTGAGGCAGCAGCTACAGCTGGGCTTGATAAATAAACTTCACTTTCTGGATGTCCCATTCTGCCTACAAAATTTCTATTAGTAGTTGCAATTGCCCTTTCTCCCTTTGCAAGTACACCCATGTGTCCTCCAAGGCAGGGTCCACAGGTCGGAGTGCTGACAGCAGCACCTGCTTCTATAAAGGTTTCGATTAAACCTTCCTTCATTGCATCTAAATATATTTTCTGTGTCGCAGGGAATATGATTACCCTTACATCAGGATGAACCTTGTTACCTTTAAGAACCTTTGCTGTAATTCTTAAATCCTCAAGCCTTCCATTAGTACAGGAGCCTATAACAACCTGATCAATTTTTACATCACCAACCTCATCAATGGTCCTAGTGTTCGATGGAAGATGTGGAAAGGCAACAGTTGGTTTTATCTGTGACAGGTCTATTTCATAAACCGACCTATAAACAGCATCCTCATCAGCTTTAAAAACCTTATATTCCTTTTTTGAGTGAGATTTTATATATTCAAGTGTTTTATTATCAACCTCAAATATTCCATTTTTCGCACCTGCCTCAATTGCCATATTTGCAATTGTAAAGCGGTCATCCATGGATAGGTATTTAAGTCCATCTCCTGTATATTCCATAGATTCATATAGTGCACCATCTACACCAATCATTCCAATGATGTGAAGTATTACATCCTTGCCACAAACCCACTTTGAGGGGTTGCCCTTAAGTACAAATTTTATTGCATCAGGAATCTTGAACCAGGCCTCACCCTCTGCCATGCCGACTGCCATATCTGTACTTCCAACTCCTGTAGAAAATGCACCAAGTGCACCATATGTACAGGTATGTGAATCAGCTCCAATAACAACATCCCCAGAGACCACAAGGCCCTTTTCGGGAAGGAGTGCATGCTCTATTCCCATTTGACCTATTTCAAAATAGTTTTCTATTTTGTGCTTCTTTGCAAATTCTCTTATTAATTTGCAGTTTTCCGCTGACTTTATATCCTTGTTAGGGGCGAAATGGTCAGGAACTATTGAGATTTTTGAGGTATCAAATACCTTGTCTATATTTATTTTTTCAAATTCCCTTACTGCCACGGGAGTAGTAACGTCATTTCCAAGTACCATGTCAAGCTTCGACTTAATTAACTGGCCGGCCACAACTTCATCTAAACCAGCATGTGCAGCAAGTATTTTTTGAGTCATAGTCATACCCATTGGTATCGCCTCCTTGTAGTTTTTTTGTTGCTTTTACTTCTTTGGAATCCAGGACATCATTCCTCTAAGCTCCTTGCCTACCTTTTCTATTTCGTGCTCTGATTCAATCCTTCTTGTTGCATTGAAGTTTGGTCTCCCTACCTGATTTTCAAGGAGCCAGTTTCTAGCGAAGGTTCCATCCTGTATTTCACCTAGTACTTTCTTCATTTCCTTTCTTGTATCATCTGTTATTATTCTCTTCCCAACGTTGTAGTCACCATATTCTGCAGTATCGCTTATTGAATATCTCATATTGGCAAATCCGCCCTGATTAATAAGGTCAACTATAAGCTTCATTTCATGACAACATTCAAAATATGCATTTTCTGGTGCATAGCCTGCTTCAACAAGTGTATCAAAGCCTGCCTTCATAAGTTCTGTAACTCCTCCACAAAGAACAGCCTGCTCTCCAAATAAATCTGTTTCTGTTTCATCCTTGAAGGTTGTTTCAAGAACTCCAGCTCTTGATCCGCCTATTCCCTTTGCATAGGCAAGTGCATATTCCTTTGCTTTTCCTGAATAATCTTGATAAACTGCTATAAGACATGGAACTCCTTTTCCTTCCAAGAATTGACTTCTAACTGTATGGCCAGGACCCTTTGGTGCTACCATGAACACATCACAATTTGCTGGTGGAAGTATTTGACCATAATGAATGTTGAAGCCGTGGGCGAAAACCAGAGAGGCTCCAGGTTTAAGATTGGATTCTACAGATTCCTTGTACAATTTAGCCTGTTTTTCATCAGGCACTAATATCATTACAAAATCTGCTTTTGATACAGCCTCAGCAGTCTCGTATACAGTAAGTCCCTTTTCCTCAGCTAGTTTCCAGGACTTGCTGCCCTTGTAAAGTCCAACACATACATCAACACCACTTTCCTTTAAGTTCAAGCAGTGCGCATGTCCCTGGCTTCCATAACCTATAACAGCAACCTTCTTTCCTTTTAGCAATCCAAGATTTGCATCACCATCATAATAAAGTTTTACATTTCCCATAATAAAATTCCTCCATTCTAAATTTTGTTTTTTTCCATCGTAGGGGCGAACAGTGTTTGCCAAATGTTATACACTAAAGTCAAGAAATAGTTCCAAATGATAATGTCCCCGGGCAACACTGTTCACCCCTACACTTGGAAGGTACCACTTTAACACTTTATTGAAGCAAAGCGTCAATATTATAAAAAAAGGATGCTTCCCGTTGGGGGAGTATCCTTTGAAACCCAATTTTATATAAACTCATTTTAAATAACGGCATTGCCGCACATCTAAGTAATCTTAGGTGTGTGACTAGGGTAGAGTTTAACAAGCCTATTGGTTAAGCCAGCATTTGGTGCAGCAAAGCTAAACCTTACTCTATCCTTCGTCATCTTTAGCATTATTAATTTTGGTCTGAAGTGGCTAATAATAATTATTGCCACGATAATAATGACGCTAAGGACTAGGAGGTTAAGTATTAGGCCTAGGCTAATTATAATATTATTTAGTTTTTGAATATTTATTGGAATATAACTATTCAAAAGATTAAACATAATTGCACCTCATCTGTTACTTGGTTTTTTAAATATTAAAATCTAGGTTAACAGGTATTTTTCATAAAGTCAACTACTTTTTTAAAAAAATAAAGTTTATTCTAATTTTCCCTTTGATTGTTTTTGCCATACTGAAATAGGCCTAGAATTTCCATGGGTTGGCCGCACCACAATAAATGAAAGTATGATGCTGTTATTCTGAACGCAGTGAAGAATCCTTCACTGTGCTGCGCATTAGGATCCTTCTCAAGTTCAGGATAGCATGGGGCTATAACAAATTAGACTTTCATAGAAATGAATAACAAATTTTTTTGTTATTGACATACCTTCTGACTTTAGAGTATATTAACTTTTAAAAACAAAACATTAGGAGTGATAAAATGCGAAGTCATGAGGTTACACAGGGAGTGTCTAGAGCACCACATAGATCATTATTTTACGCAATGGGATATACACCTGAGGATCTTGAAAAACCAATAATAGGTGTTGTTAATGCTGCTAATGAAATAATTCCAGGACATTTTCATCTTGATACAATAGCAAGTGTAGCGAAGGCTGGAATATATGCTGCAGGGGGAACTCCATTAGAGTTTCCTTCAATAGGTATTTGTGATGGAATCTCTATGAATCATAGTGGTATGAAATATCCACTGGCAAGTAGAGAGCTTATAGCGGATTCTATTGAGGCAGTTGCAGAGGCTTATAAATTTGATGGACTGCTTTTAATAGGTTCCTGTGATAAAATCGTACCAGGAATGCTAATGGCAGCTGCAAGGCTTAATATACCTGCTGTTTTTATTGGAGGAGGTCCCATGCTGTCAGGTAATCATAATGGAGAACCAACGGATTTAGTTAGTGGAGCCTTTGAAGGCGTTGGTGCATATGCAAGCGGTAAGATAAGTGCAGAGGAACTAAAGGAAATAGAAAGTAATTGTTGCCCGACCTGTGGGAGCTGTGCAGGACTTTTTACAGCTAATACAATGAATTGTCTTGCAGAGGGACTGGGAATAGCACTTCCAGGCAATGGAACAATACCAGCACCCTATGGGAAAAGACTTCAGTTGGCAAAAAAAGCAGGTGCCAGTATAGTTGAGATGGTTAAAAGGGACATAAAAGCAAGGGATATATTAACCCTTGAAGCATTTAGAAATGCTGTGACTCTGGATATGGCAATAGGAGGCAGCAGTAATACAGTACTCCATCTTCTTGCAATTGCAAGGGAAGCAGAGGTTGAATTAAGGTTAGAGGACTTTGATGAAATAAGTAGAAAGGTTCCTAATATAACTAAACTTTTACCCTCTGGAAGCCATTCAATGGAGGATCTGGACAGGGCAGGTGGAATACAAGCAGTAATAAAGGTGCTGCTAGATGCAGGTTTGTATAATGGAAATTGCATAACTGTAACAGGAAATAATCATATTTCAAACACAACCCACTCAAATGTAAAGGATTGGAAGGTTATAAGAAGTATTGAAAATTCATATAGCTCCCAGGGTGGAATCGCAGTATTAAGTGGTAACTTGGCACCTGATGGGGCTGTTGTAAAAGCGGCGGGGGTAAAACCTGAAATGATGGTACACAGGGGTCCTGCAAGAGTTTACAATTCTGAAGAGGATGCATATGCTTCAATCATGGATGGAGCTATAAAATCAGGAGATGTTGTTGTAATCAGATATGAAGGGCCTAAAGGATGTCCAGGAATGCGTGAGATGCTAAGCCCCACAGCTGCAATTATAGGGATGGGACTTGAGAAATCTGTAGCATTGATAACAGATGGAAGATTCTCTGGAGGGACAAAGGGCCCCTGCATCGGCCACATCTCTCCCGAGGCAAGTGAAGGTGGTCCCATTGCAATATTGCAGGATGGGGATATTGTATCTATCAATATTCATGAAAGAAAAATAAATGTTGAACTGACTGATGAGGAGATATCAAATAGACTAAAAGGATGGGAAGCACCAGAATCTAAGGCAAAAAAGGGCACATACCTTTATAGATACAGTAAACTTGTATCCTCTGCCAGCAAGGGTGCGATACTAGAAATTTAAAAAAGGATATCCTGAAACGTAGGGGCGAGCAGTGTCGCCGGTCTGCACCTATCATGTAGTGGCCGATGCCCACATCGGTTTGGGTATTTGCTGCACGAGGGATTTTCACAACTGATGCAGGTATCACCATAGACGTTAATGCTCTGTGGATGTAGGCATCGACCACTACAGTATAGGTCTGACAATCAAAACAATATGGGTCAGGCGATTACAACAGTATTTTAAAAAAATCAAAAAATAGCTATTGACAAGATATGAAGAACTAAGTAATATAAATATTAAAATTTAAAAAATTCTAAAAATTGAAAGATGATGACAGGGAAAAGTAAAGTGTTTAATAGCTTTCAAAGAGAATGGGATGCAGAAATTCTTAAAACAAAAATTTCTAGCAATGCTGAGAACCCATAGGCTTTAATATTTGAAACTCACCCTTGAATTGCAGGTTGAAAAAAATTATTTATTAGGTTTAGACTGAAAAATGATTTTAGTAAACTTAGCCGGTGCATTACCGTTATTTAAATTGAGTTATAAATTTGGATGGTACCGCGAACAGATTCCGCTCCATGGGTTGGGCAGAATCTGTTTTTTATTTAACAATTTGTAGACACTGTCATTAATATGAAACAATCTACCCTGTCATCCTGAGCGCAGCGAAGGATCTTATACACGTACCTGGGTATGATTCTTCACTACGTTCAGAATGACAGCAATGCTTAACATGAAACACTCTTTGTTTCATCATATTTTGTGCCGGTGCGCCGGCGTGGGAGTTAATATGAAAGATTCCATGTCATCCTGAGCATAGGGTCGGATCTTATAGGTATCTTGTGAAAAGATCCTTCACTACGTTCAGGATGACAGGTGGCAGTGGTAGGGTTCATAGAAATATTATTATTACAAAACAGGAGGTGATGCAGTGAAAAGGGTATATATTTTTGATACAACACTCAGAGATGGTGAGCAAACTCCGGGAGTGAACCTTAATAAATTTGAAAAGCTCGAAATTGCAAAACAGCTGGAGAAGCTTGGCGTTGATGCAATTGAGGTTGGATTCCCCGTTTCTTCCAATGGAGATTTTGAGGCTGTAAAGCTAATTGCAAAAAACATAAAAGGACCTGTTATTACAGCACTGGCCAGGACAGTAAAAAACGATATAGACATTGCATGGGAGGCATTGAAATATTCTGAGAAGCCAAGAATTCATACCTTTATTGCAACCTCTGAAATTCATATGAAGCATAAGCTTAACATGTCAAGGGACGAGGTACTAAATAAGGCAGCAGAAATGGTTGCATATGCTAAGGGCCTATGTAAGGATATAGAATTTTCTCCAGAGGATGCAACAAGAACAGATGTAGAGTTTCTTTACAGGATTATAGAAGCTGTTATTGAGGCAGGTGCTACTGTTGTTAATATACCAGACACAGTAGGGTACAGTACACCGAAGGAATTTGGAGATTTAATCGCTGGAATTAAGAAAAATGTTAAAAATATTGATAAGGCAATTATTAGTGTACACTGTCATAATGATTTAGGACTAGCTGTTGCAAATTCACTAATGTCAATAGAAAAGGGTGCTGATCAGATAGAATGTGCTGTTAACGGACTTGGTGAAAGGGCTGGAAATGCAGCCCTAGAGGAGGTTGTTATGGCGCTTAAAACAAGAGGCGACTGCTTTGGAACAACAAACCAAGTTGTTACTGAAAATATTTATAATACCAGTTCATTGGTAAGGCGACTAACAGGAGTTGATGTTCAACATAATAAGGCAATTGTTGGAGCAAATGCTTTTGCCCATGAGTCTGGAATCCATCAACATGGGGTATTAAATTTCAGTGGAACATATGAAATAATGACACCTGAGTCAATAGGGTTAATTAAAAATTTCATAGTACTTGGGAAGCATTCCGGACATCATGCATTTATTCAAAAAATAAAGGACCTTGGCTTTGATAATATAAGCGAAGAAGCAATAAATAAGGCATTTAAGAAGTTTAAGGAATTAACAGATAGGAAAAAAGAAATATATGATGAGGATATTAAGGGACTTGTAAATGATGAATTGCTAATATCAAAGGAAGGGTACAACCTTCAATATTTCCATATATCAAGCGATAGCAAACCATCTGCAGTAGCAAGAGTAAAACTAAGCTTTGAAGATAAAAGTTTTGAAGGTGAAGCCAATGGAGATGGTCCTGTAGATGCTGTATTCAATGCAATAGAAAAGGCACTAGGAATGAACCTTTCTCTTAAGGATTATTCATTAAAATCACTAACACATGGAAGAGATGCCCAGGGTGAAGTTCTTGTAAGAATCGAAAACCTTGATAAAATTTATACTGGAAGAGCTGTGAGCACAGATATTATCGAAGCAAGTGCTAAAGCATATGTAAATGCAATCAACAAAATACAAGAAAAAATATAAGGAGGGAAATGTTATGGAAAAAAATGAGTATTCAAATAGGCATGAGAATATGGGGGTTGATGACAGAGAGCACTTTGGAAGAGGAGAAGAGCATATAGGAGAGACAAAGCAAGAGGGAAAATTTTTTGAATTTCTATTTAATTTGAGATCAGAAAACCCCTGGGAAGAAAAGGACTTTAACTCAGTTTTTATGTATCTTTAAGAAATTGTTGAAAAAGGATAAACTATTACTGTAGGGGCGAACAGTGTTCACCCGAACGCATCTGCAATTTAGGTTATGCTATAAATGATGATATGCAATAGCGGGCAACACAGTTCGCTCCTAAAGAGCTTGAAATTTAAAATTAATTTTAAGGAGTGGTTCTACAATGGGGATTTAAACAGATTATCAAAGGTATATATTTATGACACTACTTTAAGGGATGGCTCCCAGGCTGAAGGGATATCCTTTACAGTGGAGGATAAGCTTAAAATTGTAAAAAGGCTTGATGAATTTGGAGTGGATTATATAGAAGCAGGAAATCCAGGATCCAATCCAAAGGATTTGGAGTTTTTTAAAAGTGCTGTGAAATTAAAGCTTAACCACTCCAAGCTTACTGCATTTGGTAGTACAAGGAGAGCAGGTATTGCTGTTTCACAGGATTCAAATATAATTTCTATACTTGAAGCAGATACAAAATCAGTAGCAATATTCGGGAAAACATGGGATTTCCATGTTCAAGAAATTATTAAAACAACATTAGAAGAAAATTTGGATATGATAAGGGATACTGTTAGTTACCTAAAAAGTAAGGACAAGGAAGTAATATTTGATGCTGAGCATTTCTTCGATGGCTATAAAAATAATAGCGAATATGCAATGGAGGCTATAAAAACAGCTGAAGAGGCTGGGGCTGATTGTATAGTGTTATGTGACACAAATGGAGGAACAATGCCGGTCGAAATGGCTACAATAGTACAAGCAGTTGGAAAAGAAATAACAGCTTCACTTGGAATACACTGTCATGATGATTGTGGAGTATCAGCTGCAAACTCAATTATTGCAGTACTAAATGGAGTAAGTCAGGTTCAAGGCACTATCAATGGTTATGGGGAAAGATGCGGCAATACTAATCTGTGTATAGTTATTCCTAATTTACAGTTAAAAATAGGAATGGGCTGCATACCAAAGAAAAATATGAAGGGGCTAACAAGTTTATCTAGATATGTAAGCGAGCTTGCTAATCAGGCACATAATGAACGTGCCCCATATGTTGGAAACAGTTCATTTGCTCACAAAGGCGGCATGCATATTGATGCAGTTCTCAAAAACAGCAAATCATTTGAGCATATTAATCCAGATATAGTAGGTAATGAGAGAAGAATACTTATGTCTGAGGTTTCAGGAAGAAGTGCCATTTTAAAGAAAATAAGGGCGGAGGCACCATGGGTTACAAAGGATTCTCCTGAGGTCAAGCTTATAATAGACAAGCTTAAGGAGCTTGAATTTGAAGGCTACCAGTTTGAGGGTGCAGAGAGTTCTTTCTCATTAATGATAAAAAGAGCACTTGGACTTGGAAGGGAATTTTTTAAGGTTAAGGATTTTAGAGTATTTGAGGACAAGTTTAGCGAGGAATATACATCACTATCACTTATCAGGGTGGAGGTTGATGGAAAAGAGGAACTAACTGCGGCAGAGGGCGATGGCCCAGTTAACGCAATAGATAAGGCACTAAGAAAGGTCTTGGAAATATTCTATCCGAGTATTAAAAAGATGAGATTAAATGATTATAAGGTGCGTGTTTTAAATACAAATGATGCAACAGGAGCTAAGGTTAGGGTGCATATAGAGTCAACAAATGGTGAGAGGGTTTGGGGTACTGTTGGTGTATCCACAAACATTATCGAAGCCAGTCTGCATGCCCTTATTGATTCAATTGAATATTTTTTCTATATAGAGTCTGATGATACAGCTCCTGAGATTGAGTTGGCTGGTTCTATATTTTTCGCATAAATGATTCTCCATTGACAGGCCGTACATTTATGCGAAAAATTTTCATTGATTCATAAAACACACAAGTACCTTATGCAGATTTTTTAGTGCGTTTTATATAGTATGGGAATTTAACAGAATAGCACGCGTATAGCATGCAATAAGAACAAGAATGTTTCAAAAAAGTAGGTAATATTATAAAATTAAAACAAGGAGGTAAGCCATAGTAATTATGGTTTACCTCCTATTTAATTTCAAATAATAATATAATTTTTGCCGTAATTATTAAGTTCCTATGTGACTAGCCTGTTTTTGATAGTGATTTATAGGAGTTTAAAAGATTTCTTCCTTCCAAAGCCAGGATGTACTGGGTAGCTAGAGAACTTATAATTGCTGAGGTTGATATATATATCAATCCAGATTGTGGGGCAAGCATTGTAAAATCAACAAGTCCATGGCCAAGTATCAGAGCTTGAATACCGGCCAGTAGAGGAAGTAGCTTGGAACCCTGTGTATATAGTGCCCATAAGCTTTTATAAAGGTAAAATCTCATATACATATATATGGATAAACCAACAATCCCAAGAGTCGCCATGAAATTAATCCAGATATTGTGAGCATGATATACAAGGCCATCATAATTAATAAAATTTGTACCTGACTCTAATATGCCCATAAGGCCCCAGCCCTTAATTGGCTTTAGCTTTATCATTTCAAAACTTCCATCCCATATCATATCCCGGGTTATAATTGACCTGTCAAGGAGGTGACCTGTGATATTATTAAGGTTTGATGCTTGTGGAGGCATAAATGTAA
The DNA here is from genome assembly GCA_041639705.1 of Clostridiaceae bacterium. GTDB lineage: Bacteria > Bacillota > Clostridia > Clostridiales > Caloramatoraceae > JARDZI01. Next base: position 10,728 of record JBEQBT010000075.1, read on the forward strand.
GGATTAGTATAGGTATTGTTATAATCATTATAAATACCCTATCTCTTTTATCCTTATTCAAAAAGTAATAGACGGGCAGACCTACTAAAAGGCCAATATAGGCACCTCTAGACCCTGTAAGAGAAAGAGCTATGACAAATAATATGGTTATATATTTATAAAAATTTCTATTTTTTTCTGGTGCAGTACTAATAAAATAAAGGCTTACTAGAATCATGACAGCAAACCAGTTACCTGCAACGTTTGGATTTCCAAAGGTACTATATATTCTATGACTTATTGTAGCCTTGGAAGCTACTCCAAGTAAAACTGTTAAAATGTTGTCATTGCTTTTCAAAAAAACTAACTTTTCAATCATTCCAAAAATAGCAGAGAATATAGAAAAATAGACAACATATCTAAATAGCTTTTCAACTTTATTTTCATCTTTAAAGTAGTTCTGTAGAAATATACTGAAACACAAATAAACCAGAAGTCCAAATGATGCAAGAGTTGATAGAATACTTTTGTTTAAAAGTCCTACTATGAATGACCATACAAAAAGCAAAAATAAACCCATATTCCATGGATTTTTATATATAGTTACTTTTTTTAATAACACCTTATATACCATATATATGGCAGGTAAAAGAGCGGTATAAGGGGATATAACTATTAAAAAAATTGCAATTAGCATATATGAAAGACTCCCTTTTAGCTATATTATATATAAATAATAATTAAATCTAATGAATACTTCAATAACAATTCATAAATATTAATACAATGTTTATAAACTATAAGAAATAATTGTCTAATGTCACATGATATTTAACAATTAATGATTATTATAGAATTACATTTACTCAAAGAATTTATACCATTTATAATAGTAACACAAATTTAAAAAAAAAGAAAATTGAATTTAATTCCTGATAAATAATAAACTTCAACATGTATTTTTAAAGTATGTTTTATCAATTTCTAAGACTCCAGCTTCTATAAGGTGGAGTTTCCACTTTTTGCTTCAGGTGGGGTAGAGTCCCCACCTGAAGTCTCGATGTTCAGCTTTAGCTGAACGAGTTCACATGTTATAACCTATTTAAAGGTTGAAACATTTTGTTCTGCCTGTCTGCCAGCGGTAACGTTATCATTCTGAACGTAGTGAAGAATCTTTTTTACCTGTCCTAATGATTCTTAATAGTTTATTCATAAGTTTGACATGTTATGTACAAGATAGGCTATTATAATAATAAACATAGGAAGTTAAATATTAAATACAAATGACAGTAACTTAATTTAAATAGATGACCCCCCATTATTATAAGGAAGAATAGATGTGTTCTTCCTTTTTATATTTCTAAAATTTTTTTAAAAAATGTAGTTAAATCATAAACTAAAAAAGTAAAACTATTTTGTGCTGAATAAAAAAGTTAAGAACTGGACTTAACACTAATCTTTTATTTTTAAATCCTATTGTGGATTTGAGAATGATGTGATATCATTAAATTATAAAATTTGGTAACGTTACCGATAACGTTACCAAGCCAAAAAATAAGTTTTCACTAATAATGTGAAGCTAATCCAAAAAAATTTTTAAAAGGGGAGAGGGGACTTTATGAGAAAAAAATTTTTAAGTGTTGTACTGATCCTTGCATTGTTTTCAACCTTATTAGCTGGATGTAACAGCAGCAAAAAACCAGCAACAGATGCTACTCCTGAAGCAGCAAAAGAAATTTATTTTTTAAACTTTAAACCAGAAATTGCTGAAGTATATGATGCAATTGCTAAGGACTATGAAGCAGAAACAGGTGTTAAGGTAAAGGTTGTTACTGCAGCAAGCGGTACATATGAAACAACTTTAAAGTCAGAAATAGCTAAAACCGATGCTCCAACAATCTTCCAGATTAATGGTCCAGTTGGTTATGAATCCTGGAAGGATTATAGTGCAGATTTAAGCGGAACAAAGCTTTATAGCTATTTGTCAGATAAAAGCCTTGCAGTAACAAGTGGTACTGGTGTTTATGGTATTCCATATGTTGTAGAAGGTTATGGTATTATCTATAATGACGCTATTATGAAAAAATATTTCGCATTAAGTAATAAGGCAGTTTCTATTAGTTCAGCAGCTGAAATCAATAACTTCGATTTATTGAAAAAAGTAGTTGAAGATATGACCAAAAATAAGGAGCAGCTAGGGATTAAAGGTGTATTTGCATCCACATCCTTAAAAGCAGGTGATCAATGGAGATGGCAAACACATCTAGCAAATTTACCATTATATTATGAATTCAAGGATAACACCCAATATGACAACACAGTTTTAGCTGGCTTATCAGCAAAAACAATTGATTTCAAATATTCAAATAACTATAAGAACATATTTGATCTATATATAAATAATTCTGGAACAGATAGAAAACTATTAGGAAGT
>JBEQBT010000076.1:0-13017 GCA_041639705.1 Clostridiaceae bacterium
CATGATTTATATAGAGATTTTACTTATATTGATGATATCATTGAGGGAGTTGAAAGACTTATTAACTGCACTCCTGCAGGAGATGAACCAAGCAAAATTTATAACATTGGCAACAATAGACCTGAAAAGCTGATGAAATTTATAGAAGCTCTGGAGATGGCATTAAGCAAAGCTGCAGGAATAGAAATAGTATTTGATAAGATATTTGAGCCATTGAAGCCAGGAGATGTTCCTTCAACCTATGCTTCAACGGATAGACTGCTGGAAGTAGTAGGATTTAAGCCTTCCACAAGTATTGAGGAAGGACTTCAGAGGTTTGCAGATTGGTATGTGGAGTATTATGGAGTGAAATAAATAAACTGTAATATATTAATTATTGAAAAACAATATAATATGATATAATATATGTATATAATTGTAAAGGGGAAGAATAAACATGAGTTTTGCTATTGACACGATAAAAGAACTTATTAAACTTGATAAAATACAATGGCGTGGACATGTTCTTATAAGAATGCAACAAAGGAGAATTAAAATAAATGATGTAATTTCCTGTATTAAAGGTGGTGAAATAATAGAATACTATGAAAGAGATTATCCTTTTCCAAGTTGTTTGATTTTAGGATTTACAGATAATTATAGTGGACTTCATGTGGTATGTGCAGTAGGTGAAGGTTATTTATGGATGATAACAACATATTATCCAGATGAAGATCAATGGTATGAAGATTTGAGAACAAGGAGGGAACATATATGAAGTGTGTTTTATGTGAAGCAAATTTAATTAAAGGCAATGTAAATCACATTGTAGATTTTGAAGGACATATTATTATAATTAAAGGAGTACCAGCCAACATTTGCAAACAATGTGGTGAATATTTTATTGAAAATGATGTGGCGCTAAAGCTGGAAAAAATAATTGAGGAAGCTAAAAAAAATAAAGCTGAAATATTTGTTATAAATTATTCGGAAATGGCAGCATAATAGAAAGCTCGAGTCTTTACGGGTACTGAGCAGAAACTCTTTGGCGATATTAGGAAATTGTAACAATTACAAAATGCGAATCCTTAAGCAAAGCACATAAAAATCCAGAGGTTCAAAAATAGAACTTCTGGATTTTTTATTTTTGTATGTGTCCTCCATTTGGTTGGTTATTATTTTAATTCTAGATTTAAATAGGTTTTACTGATAAGAATTGCTGGTATGGTGGGGGTAGGTTCTAAGATCCTTCGCTACGCTCAGGATGACAGACGTGCTGCACAATCCAGAATGACACGGGGGGGTTAGAACTCTGGATGACAAGTCTGTTTGTGGCATAATTAAATGGGACAAAGTTGATTTTCGCAATTGCATATGTTGCTATTTAATTATGTAATAGAAACATATGCAAGTTTTTTCGTTCTGAATGTGAGCAGCCATGTTCATATTCTGATTTTTATTTTTCATCCAGATTCCTTTATTATTTACTCATAGCACCGGTGCAAATAAATTAGGAGTGTGTGTTATGAGTAAGAGCATGAAGGAAATGGTTATAATGGCAAGGAAATATGAAGAGGCTGAGGTTGAGATCCTAAAGAATTTTGAACCCTTGATGAAAAAGTGCATAAGGATCTATGTAAAGGATTATTCATATTTTGAGGATGCAATGCAGGAGGCAAGATTTACTGTGCTTCAGTGCATTAATAGGTATGATATTAATTCTCCTATTCCATTTGAAGGATATGTGCAAAGGGGAGTTATATACTCTATAAGGGATTTTGCTTATAGGATTAAATCCTGTGTAAGCCTTGATGATGAGATAAATGAAGATGGTGGTACTCTTCATGATATTTTAGAAGGTGACCAGGATATTGAAGGGGAGAAAATCTACAGAGAGGAATTAATGGAGCTTAGGAGAGCGTTTGAAAGGCTTCCGGAAAATTATAAGAATATTATTCAGAAGTTTTACTTTGAGAAAATGAGTTTAAGGGAGATATGCAGCAATAGAAGATGTCATTATATGACTGTTGTTAAGTTGAAGGAGAGGGCTATTAAAAGTTTGAGGGAGCAATTGGAATGTATACTGCCAAATTTTGATAAATAAGTAAGGCTAATGACATATTATTTGTTGTTTAGCTTTAAAGTGTCGGAATATGGTTTAAGTGAAGTCTTGTCATGGGAAATTGTATAGGAGTATAATATTGATATGACGAAAAATGGGATAGGGATTTTTAATGGGGTATTTTAATTTAACCGATAATACCCTGTCGATGTGGGCATCGACCACTACAGGTATATAGAAATAGGTATATAAAGACAGGTGTATCAAAATTTTTGTTAATTAGAGAATGAAGATAAGTTGATATGAATAAAGGAGGACTTACACATGAAGGTTAGAAAGGCGATTATTCCTGCTGCAGGACTGGGGACTAGATTCTTACCTGCAACAAAGGCTCAGCCAAAGGAGATGCTTCCTATTGTAGATAAGCCGACAATTCAATATATTATTGAGGAAGCTGTGGCGTCAGGAATAGAGGAAATACTCATAATAACCGGCAGAAATAAGAGGGCTATAGAGGATCATTTTGATAAATCTGTTGAACTAGAGCTGGAGTTAAAGTCAAAACATAAGGATGATTTGTTAAAGATTGTGGAAGATATATCTAATATGGCTCAAATTCATTATATAAGGCAGAAGGAACCTAAGGGACTTGGACATGCAATTCACTGTGCAAAGACATTTGTTGGGGATGAGCCATTTGCTGTTATGCTTGGGGATGACGTGGTAGACAATGATGTGCCATGTCTAAAGCAAATGATAGATGTGTTTAATGAGTACAAAACCACTGTACTTGGGGTTCAAGCTGTTCCAAAGAATGATGTTAGCAAGTATGGAATTGTAAAGGGTAAGTTTATTGAAGAAGGAGTTTATAAGGTTAAGGATTTGGTTGAAAAGCCAGATGTGGATAAGGCTCCAAGTAATATAGCAATCCTTGGAAGGTATATAATTACTCCTAAGATATTTGAAATACTTGAGCATACTAAGCCAGGAAAGGGTGGAGAGATTCAGCTAACGGATGCACTTAAGGAGCTTTTAAGTATAGAAGCTATGTATGCCTACACTTTTAAAGGGAAAAGATATGATGTAGGGGATAAGCTTGGATTTTTACAAGCAACAGTTGAGTTTGCATTAAAAAGAGATGATTTAAAGGATGAATTTTTAGAATATTTGAAGAACACAATAAATAATGATAAATTAATAAGTGCTAGTAAGGATGAGACAGCCGCTACAAAATAGCGGCTTTTTTATAGGAGGGAATTTTATGGATTATAAAAAAACGTATGAGAGATGGTTATCCTTTGATGAGGATACAAAGGGTGAATTAACTGGGCTTGATGATAAGGAGATTGAAGACAGATTCTATAGGGAGCTTGAGTTTGGAACAGGTGGACTCAGAGGAGTCATTGGGGCTGGGACAAATAGAATGAATGCATATACTGTTAGAAAAGCAACTCAAGGACTTGCAAGTTATATATTAAAGCAGGGGATTGAACATCCATCAGTTGCAATTGCATTTGATTCTAGAAGGTTTTCAGATGCTTATGCAAGGGAGGCTGCATTAGTACTTAATGCAAATGGAATCAAGACATATACATATGAGACCCTAAAGCCAACACCTATGCTTTCATATGCAGTAAGAAGCCTAAAGGCAACTGCTGGAATTGTAATAACTGCAAGCCATAACCCAAAGGAATATAATGGGTATAAGGTGTACTGGAGTGATGGAGGGCAGGTTACTGAAGAGCATGCAGAGGGAATACTTAAGGAAATAACATCAATTGATTATAAGGATATTAAAACAATGAAATTTGATGATGCAGTACTTAATGAACTTAATAAATATGTACCATCATATATTGAGAATGATTATGTACAGCTTGTATGTGATTTAGCTATAAATACTGAAGTTATTAATGAAATGTCTGATGAACTTAAAATTATATATACTCCAATACATGGAACTGGCAATCTTCCAGTAAGACTTGTATTAAAAGAATTAGGATTTAAAAATGTATCTGTGGTTCCAGAACAAGAAATGCCAGATATGAACTTCAGCACAGTAAAATATCCAAATCCTGAGGAACCTGAGGTTTTTAAAATTGCAATTAAGATGGCAGGTGAAAATGGAGCTGATTTAATAATTGGAACGGATCCTGATTGTGACAGGGTTGGTGTTGTTGTAAAAAACAATGAGGGTAATTATGTAGTTCTTACTGGAAACCAGGTAGGTGCTCTTCTTACTAATTATATGTTGAGTCAGTTAAAAAGAACCTTTAAGCTGCCTGAAGGCTCTGTTGTTGTAAAGACTATTGTTACTACAGAACTCGCAGGTCGGATATGTGAGGATTTTAAGGTAGAACTTATTAATGTTTTAACTGGGTTTAAATATATTGGAGAAAAGATAAAGGAATTTGAGGGAACAAGTAAGAACTTTATTATTGGCTTTGAAGAGAGCTTTGGATATCTTGCAGGAACATTTGTCAGGGATAAGGATGCTGTAATTGCATCAGCTCTAATTTGTGAAATGGCAGCTTTTTATAAGTCAAGGGGAATGTCACTATATGATGGCATAATAGAGATATATGAAAAGTATGGATATTATGCAGAAGGTCTTTCCTCCATTACCCTTAAGGGCATAGAGGGCAGTCAGAGGATAAATGAAATTATGGAGGGACTTAGAAGCAGCACTCCAGTTTCTGTTGCAGGATATAAGGTTGTTAAGGTATGTGATTATTTTAGAAAAATAGAATCTAATGTTTTGACTGGGGAAAAAAGTGTTATTGAGCTGCCAAAGTCAAACGTTATCCAATTGTTCCTAGAGGATGGAGGAATAGTAACTGCAAGACCTTCAGGAACAGAGCCTAAGATTAAATTCTATTTTGCTGCAGTTGGCAAGGATTTATGTGATGCAAAGGATAGACTTAATAGTATTAAGGATGATGTTTTAGAAATGGTAAAGTAGCAGATAAAATAAAAAATACCCCATTTAGAAGACACTTAAATAAAAAATAGTGTAACCTAAATGGGGTATTCTTAATGAAGACCTTATTTAACAGCTTTTAATTTTACAATATCTGACCAATTGCTAGCTGTAATCAATTCTACGTTACTTAAATCCCTTCTAATCCCTTTAACCTCACCCTTGATTTCTGCAACTTCAATTTTTAAGTTTTCCTGTTCTGCAGAAATTACATTTGTCTTATGTTCTAAAGTTCTAAGAAGCTGGGTGTGTTCTTCTTGGGTTGATTTTATAGATGAGATATCACCTTTCATGGAAGTAATGTCATCCTTCATAGAAGTGACATCACCCTTCATATATGTAATATCGCTTTGTATTGATTTCAAAATTTCAAGAACTTCTTTATCCATAATTTTCACTACCATAGTAATATTATAGCAATGATATAATAATAAATCTATTAGAAATAATTAACAGGGTTCATGTTTTTAGTACAGGTTTAATACTCCACATCCATTAAAAATAGTCCTTTTGAAGGAGCTGTTGGACCTGCTAGGGTTCTGTCATTTTTATCAATTATTTCCTTAATATATTCGGGCTTCATTCTGCCTGTACCAACTTCTACAAGTGTTCCAACAATTATCCTGACCATGTTATGAAGGAAACCATTTCCATGGAAGGTTATTTCAATTAATTCATCCTTTTTTTTAATTTTTATTGAATAAATAGTTCTAATGCTTGATTTTTTTTGAGATCTTGTTGAGTGAAAGCTTGTAAAGTCATGCTCTCCTATAAGGTAAGCAGCAGCTGCTCTCATTCTGTCAATTTCCAGGGGTTCATGTACATGTGCAGTGTATTTTCTGAGGAAGGGGTCATGATATTTGCTGTTCCATATCCTATATGTATACTTTTTTGATACTACATTATATTGGGAGTGAAATCTTTCATCTACCTCCTCAGCATTTGTAACTACAATATCCTCAGGAAGATAGGTATACAAGTACTGCATTATATCATTAACATGTATTGTTGAATTGGTTTTAAAGTTTGCTACCTGGCATAGTGCATGAACTCCTACATCTGTTCTACCAGAACCTGTTATTTCAATATTCTCATCAACCATTTTAGAGATTACTGCTTCAAGCTTTGATTGAATTGTCATATCTGTATCAGTAAGTCTTTGCCAGCCCTTATATCTTGAGCCGTCATATTGAATTGTAAGCTTTATATTTCTCATATGTTTACTCCTTTTAATCCTTTGATATTACTATTATAACAGCCAATTAAGGATTATGGAAATATATATATTTAGATAAATTTATATGAGTCAAGATGAAAGCTATTCTTTAAGAAAGGAAAGAAATTTGTAGAATCAAATAAATATATGTGGAAATATAAGGTAAAAAATATTATTAAAAATAGAGGAATTTATAAACATAGATAGAAATATACATAGTGGCATAATATGGTATATTATGCAAATTAATATAGATTTCTTAAAATATTATTTACATGTTTGGAGGAAAACCTATGAAGATAAAGGATGGATTTATGCTTAGAGAAATAGCTGGAACATGGGTTGTGGTGCCAATTGGTCAGCGTGTGGTTGAATTTAACGGGCTTATGACATTAAGCGAAAGTGGTGCACTACTATGGAAAAAGCTTGAGGATGGAGCAGAAGTAGACAAGCTAGTTGAAGCAATTGTAGGAGAATATGAAATTGATGAGACTACAGCAAATTCAGATGTAAATGAGTTTGTTTGTGAAATAGATAAGAAAGGTTTGTTTAAGCAATGAGCATCACATGGGACAAGCTAAGTGATAAGTTGGTTGAACTGGCAATAGAAAAAAGAATCCCATTGATAGGTCAATTTGAATTGACCTCACGATGTAATCTTCAATGCAAAATGTGTTATGTTTGTAATTCAGCAAATGATAAGGTGGCTATATCCAAAGAGCGTTCAGCTACAGAATGGATAAGCATTGTAGAAGCAGCAAGGGACGCTGGAATGCTTTACTTGCTTTTTACAGGGGGAGAAGTGTTTTTACGTCAGGATTTTAAGGAGATATACGAGGAAGTATCAATGATGGGGCTAAATGTAATGGTTTATACTAATGGTACATTGATAACCCCTGAAATTGCAAAGTGGCTTGGACCCACTCCTCCTTCAAAGGTAGAGGTCACATTATATGGTGCGTCATCGGAAACATACGAAAAAGTATGCGGTAATCCTCAGGGCTTTAACCAGGCCATTAGAGGAATTGACTTACTGTTAACTGAAGGGATTGGGTTAAAAATAAGGACTACTGTTGTAAAGGGAAATGCAAGTGACTTTGATAAAATTGCAGAAATTGCAGATAGCAGAGGAGTAGAGCTTGGAATTGTGGACTATATCTCACCTAGAAGAGATGGATACAGAACTTATCCAGAAGGTGAAAGGTTAGCTCCTAAGGAATTGGCAGCCTACATTAAAAATGTAGATGATTATTTTATAAGAAATGAAAACACGGGATTGGAAGGCATCAAACCAAATAGAGAGAAGGGAAAACCTATAAAAAATACTGAATCAGCTCTTGAGTTAAGCACATTTTTCTGTGAGGCTGGCAGATGTGCATTCTGGATAACATGGGATGGAAGGATGACACCTTGCGGCCTCATGAACCAACCAGAAGTATTTCCATTTGAAAATGGGTTCAGCGATAGTTGGGTGGAACTTGGAAAAAAGTGCTTAGAGATTCCAATCTGTGAAGAGTGCAGCAGTTGTTCTCTAAGGGAGAATTGTATTTGTTGCCCTGCAAGGCTAAAAAATGAGACAGGCTTTTATAATAAACCAGCTGAGTATCTTTGTAGTTTAGCACAATACAGTAAGTAAATATGTAAGCTTAAATAACCATTATTCTATATCTCTTAAATGAATCAATTTTATTGTAGAGGAGGTGTTATGTTGAAAAAATATATTAAACCCACATGGGAATTCGTTGAACTGAGACCCGAAGAAGGTCTAGCAAACGGTGGATCTGGTCCTAAGAAAAAAGGTAATTGTGCATCTGGAAGAAGAAAGTGCCAAAAACACAGTCATTACCCCAAATGGTAAATATATAGATGCTTTTGTGAAGCAGGCTATAGTATACTTCAAAAGGAGAAATATTCTTTATGGGAAGGTTTGAAATTGCTGATGTTCTTATAGAAATAATTTCTGATAAATCAATAACTATTAATGCTTTTAATGCTTTTTCATCATGCAGCAAGAATGCACCAGACTTGAAAATTCAAATGAAATGCTGTGATAATATTGTAAAACCCGAAGGTGAATTGATGATTGATGAAGATATTAAATGGATTTTTAAGCCAGATGGTGATAATAGGATAGTCATTTATAAATGTGATGAGAATTCTGATAAAATTTTATTTTTGTTCGAGGTGGATGAATGCTGGGAGAATGCACTTATAACATATTTGAATAATAAAAATATAATTGAATATGCAATAGCAGGTATTCTAGGCAGTATATTATTTCGCAATTCAATATTGTTTCATCAGGGATTTGTGATTCATGCTTCTGCAGTTGAATGGAATGGCAAGGGTATTATTTTCACGGCGCCATCAGGAACGGGAAAATCTACCCAGGCTGAACTATGGAGGAACAAAATGGGGGCTAGGATACTAAATGATGACTGTCCCTGTGTTAGAACACTAAGGGGGCAAAATTATGTTTATGGAACACCATGGAGTGGCTCAACAGATGAATTTATAAACGATTATACTTCCATATCTGTAATAGTTGTACTAGAGCAGTCAAAGGTGAATATGATTCGCAGGCTTGATGACTATGAAGCAGTGTCTATGCTTATGCCCAGGTGTTTTTTACCCTTTTATGACAGCAATATCATGAATATGGCAATAAGCAATTTTGAAAAAATTATTTCTTCGACCCCTATTTATTTACTTAAATGCAAGCCTGACCTGGAGGCCGTGGAGTTGGTATATCAATGTGTGAAGTAAGATATATAAAATCAGAGAATATTTTTCCTGTGATTAACGAAATACTTGATAGTGGTAATGGCGTTCGTATAACAGTTACTGGAAATAGCATGTATCCTTTTTTGCGTGAAAAAATTGACAGTGTTGAGATGTTTCCAGAAAGTTTTAATAGCATTGGGGTTGGAGACATAGTTATGATTCAAAGAGACAATGGAGAATATGTGATGCATCGTGTATTAAATAAGAAAAGGAACTGCTTTTATATATTAGGAGATTCTCAACTTTGGGTTGAGGGACCAATCATACCAGAACAGCTTACTGCTGTAGTAAAAACTATTTGGAGAAAGAATAAAAAAATAAAATGTTCTAATATTTTATTGAGCGTATTATCTATTATATGGCTGTATTTATTTCCGTTTAGAAAAGTAATATTTAAAGTATATAGATTGCTTAGATGATTGTTTATTATCTCTAGTGCAGAAGTTATATATATTTATAAATATACAGGAGGATAAAAGTTGAAGGGGTTTTTTAATATTGTAAGATGGATTGCGGGGCAATTGGGCCCTTTTATTCTTTCATTTATATTGATAATTATATTAGGTGCAGTATTGTCATTAAGTGATGTTGGAATTGCTTTAATTTCCAAGAGGTTAATTGATGGTGCTGTGTCTGGTGATATTTCAATGGCATTTAAAGCTGGATTAATATTTGCTTTAGTTATAATTGGACAGATTGTTCTGCAGAGTATTCTATCAGTTTCATCGGTTAAGCTTGAAGAAGTCATGTCTAATAGTATTCGAAGGAAAGTATTCTCAAAAATCATAAAATCACAGTGGATGAGTTTATCAAAATATCATAGCGGGGATCTGTTGACTAGAATGACAAGGGATGTAGGAATATTTTCAAATGCAATTGTTAATACTGTTCCCGACATGGTGTCATTAGGTGTTCAGCTTGTTGCAGCATTTATTGTATTGATGTTTTATGAACCAATGTTAGCTATTCTGGCAGTTGTACTTGGTCCAATTATCTTATTAATAAGTAGAGTTTTTGGGAGAAAAATAAAAAAGGTTCATATCAGAATGCAGGAGACTGAGGGAGAATATAGATCGTTTATACAGGAAATAGTTCAAAACCTGACTGTTATAAAGGCATTTAGTTTAGAAAACAGAAATTTATTGAAGATTAATATGCTCCATAATGAGAATCTTGTATGGGTAAGGAAGCGAAGCAGGATAAGCGCTTTAACTAACTCTGTATTATCATTAGGGTATTGGATTGGATATTTTATTGCATTTGGATTTGGTGCATTTCGCCTATATCAGGGGAGGGCAACCTTTGGAACCTTTACGGCATTTTTACAGTTGTTTGGACAGGTACAAGGACCATTTGAAGAGCTGGCATATAAAATACCACAGCTTATATCTGCAGGAGCATGTGCAGAGAGAATTATGGAGTTTGAAGAGTTGGATATGGAGGATGAAGGTAAATATGCGCCTTCATGGGAAAATGCTGGAGTTTTATTTGAAAATGTTATGTTTAAATATGATTCTAAAAAACCAGTTCTTGAGAGCACATCATTTGAAATATATCCAGGGGAGATAGCAGCTTTGATTGGCACTTCTGGAGAAGGAAAAACAACAATAGTTCGTCTTCTTCTTTCTCTTATAAAGACTGAAGCAGGAAAGATTAGCATTATTAATAAAAAAGGGGAAAGTATTGAATGTAGTCCCTCATGCAGAAGCATGATTTCATATGTGCCCCAGGGTAATACATTGTTTTCTGGAACCATTAGGGATAATTTATATTTTGGTAATCCTGATGCCACTGATGAAGAGCTTAAGAAAGCGCTGGGGGATGTATGTGCATGGGAGTTTACTAGGGAACTCACCAGTGGAATTGATACTGAGATAGGGGAGAAGGGAATTGGTTTATCAGAGGGACAGGCTCAGCGTATTGCCATTGCGAGGGCACTGCTCCGCAAATCTCCAATATTGATATTTGATGAGGCAACCTCTGCACTTGATGTGGATACTGAGATTAAGGTTTTAAGAGCAATTAAATGCCTAAAACCACAGCCAACATGTATTATCATTACCCACAGAGCATCTGCAATGAAAATGTGTAACAGAGTGCTGAAGTTAGAAGATGGAAGGATATTTGAGTGTGGTGAAAAAATTATTTTAAATCCAAGGAGTGAAGCAATTTAGCATGATTTTTTATATCAGAAGCTATGGATTTATCTGGGATAATAAGAAATTTTTTTTCCGATAGTGTAAAATCCCTTCTAAAGAAACTATAGAATATTCTATGTATCCATGCAATAGGTGTAAGTATTGGGTAATTTTTAGCATAGGAGTATTGAGTCCCAAGCCTTTGTATTGAGGGAAAAATAATAGAGATAAGGTCTCTCCATTGTTTAGCGGTCTCATCCTGACCAGTATGGTTAATATAATGCAATTGAATGCCACCTAGTATTCTTGCCAAGGTTCTTTGGCCAAAAATTCCTCCGGTAAAAGTATCTTCTATTAAATTTTCAATAATTTTCTCATTAAGACAATTGTCTTTAAATACTACTGGAATTTGAGTATTAAAAAGTTTTCTACATATTATAAACAGAGCTGCTGCAAAACGAGTAATACCATACTCGTCTATTTTTTTGGAAACTTCATTCCAATTAGTTTCATTGCCCTTAGCTTCTACCATCAATGAGAAATCACTGAGCTGGCGAAGACCAAATCCTGAAGAGGATAAATGAACTGCCATATGCAGTATTAAGTGGAGCAGCTGGTCCTCATGAGAAAGTATATGCCCAGGAACATTACATATCTGAGACATTTTTGCATTTTCCCATACCCTTGTTTCAAATTCATTCAAGCTTTTGTTTAGCAAGCCTTTGCTTATTAAGGAAAAATGGATTTCAATGGATAAATGGGTATTATGGATAAAATGAATATGTTTAGAGTCAATACTCTGTTTTTTATAACCCATCTTTGATAATATGATACATGTTGTTTTTATATCCTTTTGTTTTACGAGTATGTCTGCATCTCCCATGGTTCTCATTTCTGGGATTGGATAAAGCTCTCTTAGGGTTAACCCCTTAAGTGCAATAAAAGGTATTCCAGCTAGGTTGAATTCATCAAATACTTTACTTATTTGTTCTGTATGCTGAATTTGGGTTATCCCTGATAATAGCACTTCCTTTTGCCATTTAGATATAAGTGCTTTATTGTATGAGTCATTAAGGTTAAGGCTCTTAATAAGAGGATATATAATAGTATGTACTTCGTGGGCGACAGCTTCATCATAAATTTCTGTCCAATCAACATCACTCAAATCAATATTTTCAATATTTTGATTCTTCAATGCTGCAGTTAAAAGAGCTGCAAGCAAAATTTGATTCCTATTCATAAAAATCCCCCTATCATTTATATGGAAAATAATGTAAAATATAGATAAAGTATATCATTATAAATCTGTTTTTACAATTATTATGATTGGGTGTGGGGGGTTTATGAAAAAAGGTTTTTATATAATATTAACTGTGATTTTTTTAATTGGCACATTTCAAGGGGATATTTATAATCATTCAAGTTTATCAAATATGGCATCTGCATCACATAGGCAAAGTGATGATATGCTTGGAACTGAAATAGAAGGTACAAGTGGGAATGTAAATAAAAAGAGCTCGGAAATAGCACCAATTAGAAAAAATCCACCTAAAATACCTGTCGTTCCTAAGAAAGATGCAGTTAAAACTCAGCTTGGTTTAATCAAAAATAGTGGAGTTATAAACATAGCTTTTTTTGGACTTGATAGAAGAAATCCAAATGAAAGCTCAAGATCTGACAGCATAATGGTTGTATCAATTGATGAAAAAAAACAAAAAATTAAAGTAACCTCCCTAATGAGGGATATGTATGTACAAATTCCAGGAAAGGGAAGTAACAGGATAAATGCAGCATATGCATTTGGAGGGTCATCACTTGCCATAAAGACAATAAATACAAACTTTGGGCTTGATATTAA